>NZ_SPPO01000009.1:0-94249 GCF_004570945.1 Pasteurella sp. WM03 | reverse complement strand
ATAATAATACATCACTTAAAGTAATATGAATTTCTAGTTTCAGCACCTATTAAGACTTCAAAATTAAAATATTTTAATAAGTCAATCAACAAGTGCCCACACAGATTGTCTGATTCGTTGTTAAAGAACAAAAAATAACGACGCACTGCAAAATTCACATCTATCACAACAGCGCGTCGTTGTGTGGGGCGTATTATAGGAAAAAATTAGACCTATGCAAGCACTTTTTACAAAAAAATTTAAAAAAATGATCTTTTGATTAAAACAGCAACGGTTTGAATGAAATTTAGCTGGATTTTGATGATTTATCCAACTTATTAATTCGTTGAGCAAATACCTTAACTTTTTCCCAGTCCGTATATTCAATTTCTTTGCTTGTATCTGTCTCCCCACCTGTGATCTTCATAATGAATTGGATCATCACACGATCAAACCATTTATAACGTGGATATAATAATGCGCCAGCAAACACCGCCGATAATTTGGGTTGCCATTTTGTACGTTGCAAAAATTTACGTACATATACGTTAGTTTCCGGGTTATCTTTTCCCTCTTTCCGTGCTGTTAAATTAACACCAAAAAATACCGCACTTTTTTGTGATAAATTCTCATGGTTACTCATAACAAAACGGTCAAGCATTTTACTAAAATGCCCATAACGTATGGAAGCTCCAATAATCACACGATCAAAAGCTTCGATATTATAATCTTCTCGTAACGCATCAACGATTACCTCACCTTCTAAAAGTGCGGTTAAAAATTCAGCGATTTTTTTTGTTTGTCCATCATGGCTTGAATAAAGAATTAGTGTTTTCATTAGGCTTTCCAAAATGCAGGGGTAAATAAAGCTAACAGGGTAAAAATTTCCAAGCGTCCACATACCATGGCTACGGTTAAAATCCATTTTGCACTGTCTGGGATTGCCATCATATTGCCGCTGACAGAGCCTAGTGCAGGCCCTAGATTATTCAAACAAGCTAAAACCGCATTAAATGCATCAAAAGGTTCAACACCACAGGCAATCACCCCGAGTAAACAAACTAAAAAGACTAAAAGGTATGCTGAAAAAAATGCCCAAATACTCCCAATGACTCTCTCATCAAGTACCGTTTTACCCCATTTAATGGGATAAACTAAATTTGGATGAACAACACGTTTTAGTTCCCGTTTTCCTTGTAAATAAAGTACCAACACTCGTGCTACACGTAGCCCTCCCCCTACAGAGCCAGCACAGCCACCCATGAAAGAGGCGAGAATTAATAATACCGGTACAAAAGAGGGCCATACAGTAAAATCGGATGTCGTATAGCCTGTCGTAGTAGAAATTGATACGGCTTGAAACAGGACTTGTTCAAAATCTTGCCAGGAGGATGAAAAATAACTATGGCTCCACATAACAAAAGTACATATCGCCACCAAAATGATCTGAGAGCGAATAAAAAAACGGAATTCGGGATCCCGCCAATAAATTTTGGCAAAATTTTCACGCCCAATTGTTGAAAACGCACGGAAATGCAAGCCAAAATTACAGGCAGAAATCAATAAAAACAAGACGGTAATCCCATTAATCAGCGGGCTATTAAAATAGCCGATACTCGCATCATGTGTCGAGAAACCACCAATGGAGACGGTTGAGAAACTATGGGTCAACGCATCAAAAGGATCCATTCCCGCCAACCAATAAGCCAGCATACAAGAAATTGTCAGTGAAAGATAAATTATCCACAACATTTTGGCCGTTTCAGCAATCCTTGGGCGAATTTTTTGCTCTTTCATCGGACCAGACATTTCCGCACGATAAAGTTGCATCCCACCAATCCCTAATAACGGAATAATCGCGATTGCCAATACAATAATTCCCATACCGCCCAGCCATTGTAAAAATTGGCGATAAAATAAAATCGCTTTGGGTAAATTATCCAATCCCGTCATTACCGTTGCACCCGTTGTCGTTAACCCAGAAAACGCTTCAAATACAGCGGACGCCAAGGTTAAATGAGGCGCATCAAATAACAAAAGTGGCAGTGTTGCCAAGCCGCCTAATACAAACCAAAAAGCGACGACGATCAAAAAACCGTCACGTGAACGCAATTCCTGCTTGTGATGATGGCAAGGCCACCATAGTAACGAGCCAACAGTTAAGCTTAAAACGAAAGCCTGCATAAATGCTTTTCCGCCACCATCACCATAAATCAAGGCGACGAATGCAGGAATTAACATCGTACCGGAAAAACACATAACCAAAATGCCAATAATTCGAATGATAGATAAAATATGCACAATTATTCGCCTGTGTCTAAAGGTTGGATAATCAATTTACCGGCTGATTTTTCGGTTAATTCAGAGACAAAAGATTCAACCATTTTTTCACTAATGCCTAAGATTAAGTGAATCTGAGCCTGAAAATCCTGTGATAAAATCACTATCTGATATTTTTCGCAAAGCAGTTGTACCCAACCCCATTGTCCATAATCACAATCCAAACGAAAAGGGCTACGTTCCACTTTAATTTCAGTCTCTAAAAGTTTTAACGCTTGTTGAACACCACTATTATAAGCGCGTACAAGCCCTCCGGTTCCTAGCAATATTCCGCCAAAATAGCGTACAACGACCACACTCACTTCTCCAACGCCACTTCCTTGTAACGCACTTAACATCGGTTTTCCCGCGGTACCTGCCGGCTCACCATCATCAGAAAAACCAAATTGCAGGGAATCCTCCGGATTGCCGGCAACCGTTGCCCAGCAATGATGCCGTGCATGGGGGTGCGCCTGCTTAATCTTCGCCCAAAAAGTCCTCGCTTCAGCTAAACCTTCTGTGTGCTGCAAATAGGTGATAAAGCGGCTTTTTTTAATTTCTTCTTCAAAAATAACCGCACTTTTAGGAATAAGATATTCCGCCATGATATTTCTTTAAGTAATTTCAATCTTGCTAGTCTATCACTGATGATAGGGATTTGTCGAAATTTCCAAACAAGTGGTATGATGCGCATTATTTTGTAGAAAGAGAAAGCAATGTCTGAAATTACGATTACCCAAACGCTTGATACCTTGGGTTTGCGTTGCCCGGAACCTGTGATGTTAGTGCGTAAAACCATCCGTCATTTAAACGATGGGGATATATTGTTGATCCTAGCCGATGATCCCGCCACTACACGCGATATTCCGAGTTTTTGTCAATTTATGGAACATACACTAATACAAAGCGAAATGGACACTCCCCCCTTTAAATACTGGGTAAAGAAAGGCAAATAAAAAAATGCGGTGAAAACTCACCGCACTTTCTCTCATTTATTCTTCCCTAAATTTCACATAGCTTTGTTGTTTAAAATCCGGTTTTAACAAATCCTTTAATTGCCACCAATTCAGTGTGAGATCCGGTTCACCTGCCGCATAAGGCGCGATTTCATAGGCACTATAAATAAAATGCACCCCTTCCGAATCTAAATAAATATTATCTGATACATTAAAATCGTCTTTTTTCGTAAAAGTTTCGTCATCTTTTACCGCACCATCTTGTGTATAATTCGCCCACAGTAATTCCTTCACCTTCGGCAACACTTTCTCATCAAATAAATCATTGAGCTTCAAGATTTTATGAGAGGTGAGATCAATGGTCAAATAAAGATTACCTCCCATACCATGTGCCCCGCCCTCATATTCATAAGTTCCGACCGAAAATGTCGCTAATTTTTCTTTTTGCCCAATAAAATCTACCCAAAGACGGCGTTCTACGCCCATTGTTTTTTCTTCTTTCATTCCCTCATAGGTTTCATTAAAATTTTCTTGTAACTCCGCCACAAGCTGTTCACGTGTGAGTACCTTACCTTTATTATCTTCATCACGAGTTAATTCTTCCCATAATAGGGCATTCAACCAATCAATATTAGTTTTCAACATCGAAATGGAATACTCAATTTTTCCCTCTTCCGGCGAATAATCTTCTTCCGACTTAGGTTTCGGGTATTGAATGGTTTCCGACTTTTTAAACACAACATCTTCTTCAGCAAAAATCGCCGGGATCACGTTCTCCAGCAGCGATTTTTCTGCTTTTAATTGCGTATTTTCTGCCGTGAGTTGGGCCACCGTTTGATTAAGCTGCTCAATTTTGGTCTGAGCGTCTTTATCTTGACAACCGGTGGTTAAAAGTGCGGTAAAAATTACGGCTGAAATTAATGTTCTTTTCATATTTTCTCCTTATAAATCAAAGATATTCTTATCACGCAAAATGTGATTATTGCCTTTACGACGTAAAAAACCGATACGATCAAAATATTCCATAAGTTGCACGGTGAGCTTGCGACCAAAATTCAAGTGGTCACGCACCTCATTAACGGAAACCTTCCCTTTTTCCTCAGCGATTTGCTTAATAAGACGCGCATAAGCATAAATCGTTTCAGTTAAAAAGAAACGATCTTTTACAATCGGCGTAAGATAACCTAGTTTCCCGGCTTTATACATAAAATTACGCATTGTGTTTTCATCCATGACTAAGGCATTTGCCATATCACGCACCCAAATCGCTTGCCCATTAGCCTTTTCAAATTCCTTTAATACCCACTGCCAACGATGCTGTTCTTCCTCATCGAAACGAATTTTATGTTCGGGCAAATGCAACCAACCTCGGGTTTGTTGAAGTTTACCGTTATCCAACATCTCATCGATCAAGTGATAAATCAAATGTTCCGGCTGATTAAGCAGCGCTATACGATACAAACGGGCTTTGCTCACCCCTAACTGATCATTATGTTGCTCATGATAGGTAGCAAGTGCGGTCAAAATTTGCTGTGTTTTTTCAGCTTGATAATCCGCATTAAAGCACCAATCCTGATAGCGCATCGCACCACATTGTGCCAGAGCCTCGTCTAGCGATATAACACTGAGCTGTTCTCCCCACATGACTTGGTTAGCTTCAATTGCATTATGTTGAAGGGCTAATCCAATACGTTGTGGAGCATTTTTCGCTAAAGCTAAATTTGCCAAGAAACTCAACCGTTCCGCTGTCCGCTTATGGCGTTTTGGCGAGTTAATTTCCAACACCCTAGCGCCTGCCACAAGTGTTTTCGCATCACCACTGCGCAAAATAAGCTTATCGCCAAAGGCTAAAAACAAGGGGGAATCCAAAATAATCTCTGCCAAAGTGCGGTCATTTTGGGCGACATTTTTACTTTGTAACAAAACAAGCTTACCTGTCGTACGACTGGCAGCATGATAAATATGTATCGGTTGGCTTTCATTTAGTGGTATTTCCGCCCAAATTTGCACACTGATGCGTGTAGTGGGCAAAGGGGGAATGCCCTGCAATAACCAATCACCGCGTTTTATCAATGTACGATCTAAATCCACATTGAGATTTAATGCTAAACGCTGCCCTGCCAAACCTTGTTCACTCGGCGTATTTTGCGCATGAATTGCTTTCACCCGTACTTTTTGCCCAGTGGAGAGATAAAGTTCATCTTCCACTTGTACTCTTCCTGCAAAAGCAGTGCCGGTCACGACCGTACCCGCCCCCTTGACGCTAAAAACCCGATCAATGGCATAACGAAATGGCTTTTGTGTTTCCGCCAATTCCGGCAGTTGCTGTAAATAATTACGCAATTCCTCAATACCCTGACCGTTTTCTGCAGAAGTAATGAAATATTTTGCCTGACATAAAAACGGGTAATTTTGCTTAATTTTGTGGATTAATGTGTCGATTTGCACCGAATCTGCACGATCCGCTTTGGTAAGCACCACCATAATTTCACGGAATTGTAACTGACGTAAAATCGCCAAATGTTCTTTGGTTTGTGCCGCAATGCCCTCATCTGCCGCGACAATCAGCATGGCATAATGAACACCGCCTAATCCTGCCAGCATATTTGAAAGGAATTTTTCATGTCCCGGTACATCAATAAAACCGAGGGTTTTCTTGCTCTCACCGAGAGGTAAATAGGCATAGCCAAGATCGATCGTCATTCCGCGCTTTTTTTCTTCCGGCAAATGAGCGGTATTAGTGCCGGTTAGCGCTTTAAGTAACGCCGTTTTGCCGTGATCAACGTGTCCTGAGGTGACAATAATCATAGTTCATCCACCACTTGTAATAACCTTTCCATTGTCGCAACACTGCGAACATCCAACCATAATTTGCCGTTTTCCATACGTCCGATAATGGGCTGAGAGAGTTGTTTGAAACGTTCGGAAAGTGCGGTTAATTTACCATTTGTTTTTTCGGCAATCGTAACTGCAAGGGAAGGGATACGCGCCATCGGTTGTGAGCCACTACCAATTTGTGCAAGGCTTTCTTCAATTTGAATGCCAAACTGTGAATCTAACCGTTTTTCCAACCGCACTTTAAGCTGTTCTGCTTTATTCTGTAATGCTTCGAGTGATTGGGTAAGCAAATGTAATGTGGGTAAATGTTCCGTTAATTTTTCAGGATTTAAATACAAGCGTAATGTCGCTTCTAAACCGGCCAGGGTCACTTTATCACAACGCAATACCCGTTTTAGTGGATGAGCCTGCAGTCTGGCAATCCATTCTTTTTTTCCCACGATAATACCGGCCTGCACACCACCCAATAATTTGTCACCGGAGAAGGTGATTAAATCCACACCCTGAGCCACTTTTTCTTGTACTGTTGGTTCTTTGGGTAAGCCGTATTGGGTTAAATCAATGAGAGCGCCACTGCCGAGATCAGTTACTACGGGGACATTCAGTTCTCGCCCTAATTCAACCAATTCTTGTTCCGAAACTGATGAGGTAAAACCGCAAATTTGATAATTGCTGCTATGAACTTTCATTAATAAGGCCGTATTTTCACCAATCACATCACGATAATCCTTTAAATGCGTGCGGTTGGTCGTGCCCACCTCAACCAAGCGACAACCAGCCTGTGTCATAATATCAGGAATACGGAACGCCCCACCGATTTCAATGAGTTCACCACGAGAAATGACCACCTCTTTTCCCGGTGCAACCGTTGCTAACATCAAAAATACTGCCGCTGCATTGTTATTCACCACACAAGCCGCCTCTGCGCCGGTTAATCTGCATAAAAGCTCGCTGATATAATTATCACGATGACTCCGTTTGCCTTCCTCTAAATCATACTCTAGTGCAACATTGCCTTGCATCGCAGACAATGCCGCTTGCTGAGCGGCATTCGCCCATATTGCACGACCCAAGTTAGTGTGTAATATCGTGCCGGTAAGATTATGCACGGTTTTAATCTGCACGGTATTTTGCTGATTTAAATATGATCGAAGTTCGAAAAAAATGCGGTCAAAATCAGAGAAATATTCAGGCAGTTGATGATTTTTTTGAATATATTGACGTGCCTGCGTCAGTAATTCCCGACATATAGCCACCACGGCTGAATGTCCAAACTCTGCGGTAAGCTGTTCACCTTGTGGCATTTTGAGAAGTTTATCAACGGCAGGCAGCTGTTGAAAAAGATCGGTCATTTTTGAATCCGTTTAAAATAACGTTGAATTGGCAAATAATTTACGCTAAAGTACCGCCAATTTCAACCACGGAAGGTCGTCATCTCCGGTGAGGTGGCAGGACTTCAAATCCTGTTGAGGACGCCAGCGTTCTCGGGTGGGTTCGACTCCCATGACCTTCCGCCAACCCCTCTCAAAAATCCCTCCCATTTTCCTATGTTTTCCCCCCATTTATGATTTTGTGAACTATGTCAAAGTTTTCTTTATAGAAAAAAGCTAGTATATTCACTACGTTTTCAATTTTTTGAGGTAATTATGACAAGTTCAGAGCTCATGCTTGAAGGGATCAATTTAATGTTTGCAGGAATGGGATTCGTCATCTTTTTTCTCTTCCTACTTATCTATGCTATTGAATTTGCATCAAAAATCATTAATCGATTCTTTCCCGAAAACGAGGTTCCCGCCTCACAATCGAATCAATCGGCAGCCGTGTCTAGTAGTGATGATATCGCTCGGCTGCGTCCGGTTATTGTTGCAGCGATTGCACACCACCGTCGCCAACAAGATCTAAAATAATATTTTCATTTAATAGGCTAAGGAAGAGGTATTTTATGACTGCTCAACATAAAAAAATTGCTATCACCGATGTGGTATTACGTGATGCACATCAATCGCTTTTTGCTACCCGTATGCGCCTTGAGGATATGCTCCCTATTGCATCGGCGCTAGATGACATTGGCTATTGGTCATTAGAGGCATGGGGTGGCGCAACCTTTGATAGTTGCATTCGTTTTTTAGGTGAAGATCCTTGGGTTCGTTTGCGTGAATTGAAAAAAGCCTTGCCAAAAACCCCATTACAAATGCTTTTACGCGGGCAAAATCTGTTGGGTTACCGTCATTATGCCGATGATGTGGTTGACCGTTTTGTCGAACGTGCAGTCACCAATGGAATGAGTGTATTCCGTGTATTTGATGCAATGAATGACCCACGCAATATGCAACAGGCATTGAAAGCCGTCCGTAAACAAGGCGGTCATGCACAAGGAACGCTAAGTTATACCACCAGTCCAGTTCACACTTTAGAGACTTGGTTGGATACCACAGAACAATTATTAGAAATCGGTATTGATTCTCTTGTGATTAAAGATATGTCAGGCATTTTAACGCCGATGTCCGCCTATGAATTAGTCAGTGAAATCAAAAAACGCTACGATATTCGTCTCCATCTACATTGCCACTCCACGACCGGTATGGCTGAAATGGCACTGCTAAAAGGTGTGGAAGCGGGAGCTGACGGTATTGATACTTCAATTTCCTCTATGAGCGGTACTTACGGACACCCAGCCACTGAAGCATTGGTGGCGACCTTACAAGGTACAGGCTATGACACAGGTTTAGATATTCTTAAACTGGAAAAAATTGCGGATTATTTCCGCACCGTTCGTAAAAAGTATGCGAAATTTGAAGGTCAATTAAAAGGCGTTGATAGTCGCATTTTAGTCGCGCAAGTGCCGGGCGGAATGCTCACCAACCTTGAAAGCCAGCTCAAACAACAAAATGCTTCAGACAAACTCGACCAAGTGTTACAAGAAATCCCACGAGTCCGTGAAGATCTCGGTTTCATCCCGCTTGTTACACCAACTTCGCAAATTGTCGGCACACAGGCGGTAATTAACGTGTTGATGGGAGAACGTTACAAAACGATCGCCAAAGAAACCGCCGGTATTTTAAAAGGTGAGTATGGTCGTACACCTGCTGAGGTAAATAGCGAGTTGCAGGCTCGTGTCTTAGAAGGGGCTCAACCTATCACCGAGCGCCCGGCCGATCATCTTGCACCTGAAATGGATAAACTCACTGCAGAAGTAAAACAACTTGCGAAGGAGAAAGGCATTAGCTTGGCTTCAAATGAAATTGATGATGTGCTGATTGTCGCGTTATTCCCACAGGTCGGCTTAAAATTCTTAGAAAATCGTGGCAATCCTGACGCCTTTGAACCTGCTCCAACGGCAGATCAAGCAACGGAAAAAACTTCAGAAAAGCCAACCGCACTTTCAAACAAAAAAGCTAGTGGTGCCGCGGTTTATACTGTGGAATTAGAAGGCAAAGCCTTTGTGGTAAAAGTTAGCGAGGGTGGAGATGTGACAAATATCACCCCAACCGCACCTTCAGCCCAATCAACCTCTGTCCCTTCTCCAACACCTTCTGTACAGGCACAATCCGCCACAGCCGAACCGGTTACCGCACCGATGTCGGGTAATATTTGGAAAGTGGTTGCCAGCGAAGGGCAGACCGTCGCAGAAGGCGATGTATTACTCGTACTGGAAGCCATGAAAATGGAAACTGAAATCCGAGCCTCCAAAGGTGGTATCGTTCAAAATATCACCATTAAAGCGGGCGATAGCGTCACCGTTGGTGATACCTTAATGACCATCGCATAAGTGGTAGGTAGGAAATATGGACAGTATTATTGCATTATTTAAAGGCATGGGGATCATGCATCTGGAATGGGGGCAAGCCGTAATGATCGGTGTGAGCTTGCTCCTACTTTGGTTGGCGATCTCCCGAAAATTTGAACCGTTGTTATTATTGCCTATAGGGTTTGGCGGGCTGCTGTCCAACATTCCCGAAGCCGGAATTGCGATGACCGCATTGGATAATCTTATCCATTCCGGCGCGGCGCACCAACTTGCCATTGTTGCGGCAAAACTTAATACTGTAGCCGATCCGGCTGCAATTAAGAATGCACTGAATAGCGCATTACCATCGCAGATTGCAGAGTTGGAAACCTTAGCCGGTGATATGGGATATAGCGCGGGTATTCTCGCCTTATTCTATAAAGTGGCCATTGGCTATGGTGTTGCACCGCTTGTCATATTTATGGGCGTGGGAGCAATGACGGACTTCGGCCCGCTTCTTGCCAACCCAAGAACCCTGTTGTTAGGTGCAGCGGCTCAATTTGGCATTTTCACCACTGTGCTAGGTGCATTAGCATTAAACTGGCTGGGAGTGATTTCCTTCAGCCTTCCACAGGCAGCAGCAATTGGGATTATTGGTGGGGCAGACGGCCCAACAGCAATTTATCTCACCAGTAAACTCGCCCCTGAGTTACTTGGTGCGATTGCGGTGGCGGCTTATTCTTACATGGCGCTTGTACCATTGATTCAACCACCGATTATGAAAGCCTTAACAACAGAAGAAGAACGGAAAATCCGTATGGTACAACTTCGTCCAGTGAGCCAACGTGAGAAGGTATTATTTCCTATCATTTTATTACTACTGGTTGCCTTAATTTTACCGGATGCGGCGCCATTATTGGGGATGTTCTGTTTTGGTAACTTAATGCGCGTCAGCGGTGTAGTAGAACGGTTAAGCGATACCACCCAAAACGCCTTAATCAACATTACCACGATTGTATTGGGATTATCGGTCGGGGCGAAATTGGTCGCGGATAAATTCCTCCAACCTCAAACGCTAGGGATTTTGTTACTCGGTGTTGTCGCCTTTAGTATTGGCACGGCAAGTGGCGTATTGATGGCAAAATTGATGAATAAATTCAGCAAAAACAAAATCAACCCGCTTATTGGCTCCGCCGGGGTTTCAGCCGTGCCTATGGCAGCAAGAGTATCAAATAAAGTCGGGTTAGAAGCAGATCATCAAAACTTCTTACTGATGCACGCCATGGGGCCAAACGTTGCCGGCGTGATTGGTTCGGCTATTGCAGCAGGTGTGATGTTGAAATATATTGCCGGAATGTGATAGTTAAAAATAAAAAATGCGGTCATAAATTCTCTCGAAAATATGACCGCACTTTTATTCAAACCAATCGTTAAAAATTATTTTTTCTCACCAATTGGCAATACTGTTCTGCCATAGGATTCATTTAACACTTCAGCCGCAGCTAAATAGAATGCACAAAGTGCGGTGACTAACCCTAAATATCCCCCGATATTCACAATGGCATGGTTGCCTGTTGCATCACCAATGGCTAATGCATAAAACGTTAAGGTTAAAAAGAAGAAAATCGCTTGTAATGCACGTGTTTTTGGGAAAGTGGCTAAAAACATCATTAAGGTGAATGTTCCCCAGCATGCTAAATACCAAGCCACAAACTGTGCGGAAGTCTCCCCCTTAAAGAAAGCAACAAATAGCGCCCAAGACCACCAGAATGCACCATAACTGATAAATGCAGTAAAGCCGAAAGTATTCCCTTTTTTAAATTCGAACATCCCGGCGACCATTTGTGCAGTTCCACCAAAAGCGAATGCCATTCCCAATACCAAACCTAGGTTTGAACCATCAAAAATACCGGCATTGACTAAACATAATAACCAAGTTGTTAAAGCAAAACCACATAACCCTAGAGGACCCGGATTGGCCAAACCATCTTTCGCTGACATAAATTTTCCTTAATAATTTTGAGTATGAAAGTTGCGCATTATGGCGAAATCCGGTCAGAAAATAAAGAGTAAAACAGAAAAAAATCTACGCTACGTTATTGAACTTGATCAAGATCAGCTTTTCATTAAATAGGTCTTTTATGTGATCGAGATCACAGAAATGAAGGCGTATAATCCTTTTTAGTTAGATTTTAAACTTTTAGGAGAAAATTATGAGTAATGCAGTTGAAAATGCAATCAGTCCGGCTCAAGCGGAAGTGAATACCTTGGTAGAAAAAGGCTTGGTTGCACTGGAAGAGTTTCGTCAACTCAATCAAGAACAGATCAACTATATTGTCGCGAAAGCCTCTGTTGCGGCCTTGGATCAACACGGCATTCTTGCTATGCATGCCTACGAAGAAACCGGTCGTGGCGTATTTGAGGACAAAGCCACCAAAAACCTGTTTGCCTGTGAATATGTGGTCAACAATATGCGCAATTTAAAAACCGTTGGCGTCATTGGTGAAGACGATGTAACAGGTATTACTGAAATTGCCGATCCTGTCGGTGTAATTTGTGGTGTCACGCCAACTACCAACCCAACCTCAACCGCTATCTTCAAATCATTAATTGCCTTAAAAACCCGTAATCCTATCGTGTTTGCTTTCCACCCATCGGCTCAGCAGTCTTCCGCCCATGCGGCACGTATTGTTTATGAAGCGGCAATAGCAGCCGGTGCGCCAAAAAATTGTATTCAATGGATCGAACATCCATCAATGGAAGGGACTTCTGCTTTAATGAAACATCCCGGCATTGCCACGATTTTAGCGACTGGCGGTAATGCCATGGTAGAAGCTGCCTATTCTTGTGGAAAACCTGCGCTTGGTGTTGGAGCAGGTAATGTCCCTGCTTATGTGGAAAAATCCGCAAACTTAAAACAAGCCGTTCACGATATTGTGATGTCAAAATCCTTTGATAACGGGATGGTCTGTGCTTCCGAACAAGCCGCGATTGTCGATGAAGAAATTTACGCTGATTTTGTGAAAGAAATGCAATCTTACGGCGTCTATCTGGTGAACAAAAAAGAAAAAGCAATGTTGGAAGAATTGATGTTTGGCGTCAAAGCAGAGAGTAAAAATTGCGCCGGCGCAAAACTTAATGCCAATGTTGTGGGTAAACCTGCCACTTGGATTGCGGAACAAGCGGGCTTTAAAGTGCCGCCACGCACCAATATTTTATTGGCCGAATGTAAAGAAGTAGGCGAAAAAGAGCCGCTTACCCGTGAAAAATTATCTCCGGTACTTGCCTTAGTGAAAGCGACCTCAACAGAGGACGGCTTAAATAAAGCGGAACAAATGGTAGAATTCCACGGTTTAGGACATTCTGCGGCAATCCATACCAATAATGCCGAATTAGCCAAAGAATTTGGCGAACGTGTTAAAGCCATACGTGTGATTTGGAATTCCCCTTCTACTTTCGGTGGAATTGGTGATGTGTATAACTCTTTCCTTCCATCGTTAACGCTCGGTTGTGGCTCTTACGGGAAAAACTCGGTCGGCAACAATGTAAGTGCGGTCAATTTAATTAACATAAAACGCGTGGGAAGACGGAGAAATAATATGCAATGGTTTAAAGTGCCTTCAAAAATCTACTTTGAGCGTGATTCAATTCAGTATTTACAATCAATGAAAGGTATGGAACGTGTGGTAATCGTAACCGACCGTACCATGGTAGATTTAGGCTTTGTTGAAAAAATTGCGAAACAAATTACCGCTCGCGGTAACCACGTCACCTACCAACTTTTTGCTGATGTTGAACCGGATCCATCAATCGAAACCGTGCGTCGTGGTACAGAATTATTACGCAGCTATCAACCTGATACCATCATTGCCCTTGGTGGTGGCTCAGCAATGGATGCGGCAAAAGTGATGTGGTTATTCTACGAGCAACCTGAAGTAGATTTCCGTGATCTCGTGCAAAAATTTATGGACATTCGCAAACGTGCCTTTAAATTCCCACAATTAGGGCGTAAAGCTCGCTTTATCGGTATTCCAACCACTTCCGGTACCGGTTCTGAAGTGACACCATTTGCCGTTATTACCGAAGGCGACAAAAAATATCCGATTGCCGACTATTCCTTAACGCCAACCGTGGCAATAGTTGATCCCGCATTGGTGATGACCGTACCGGCTCACGTTGCCGCTGACACAGGCCTGGATGTGCTAACTCATGCAACTGAAGCCTATGTCTCTGTACTTGCCAACGATTTTACTGACGGTTTAGCATTGCAAGCCATCAAATTGGTATTTGAAAACTTAGAGCGCTCTGTGAAAGAAAAAGATCCTGAAGCACGCGAGAAAATGCACAATGCCTCCACCATAGCAGGTATGGCATTTGCTAATGCATTCTTAGGCATGAACCATTCCTTGGCACATAAAATTGGCGGTCGTTTTCACACACCACACGGACGTACTAATGCTATTTTAATGCCACATGTCATTCGTTATAACGGTACCAGACCGGAAAAAACATCAACTTGGCCAAAATACAACTACTACAAAGCGGATGTGAAATACCAAGAAATCGCCCGTATGCTCGGCTTACCTTGTGCGACACCGGAAGAGGGAGTAAAATCCTTTGCCCAAGCCTGCTATAACTTAGCAGAACGTTGTGGTATCAAAATGTCTTTCAAAGCGCAAGGCTTGGATGAAAAAGATTGGTTAGATGCACGCCGTGATATTGCATTGCTCGCCTTTGAAGACCAATGTTCTCCGGCAAACCCTCGCTTGCCGTTAGTAGCAGATATGGAAAACATTTTAACGCGCACCTACCATGGCTATAATGCTGAAGATTACTAAGCATTAAAAAAATAAGGTATATCAACCGCACTTTAATCTGCCCCAATGTTGGAAATCCTCTCCAACTTATTAAGGGGCAGATTTTTTATCAAACACAATTTTTGCAACACAAAGAGTAAAATGAATCTTTCTACGCTTTTAGTTCAAATCGAACAACGTTATCACATCCAAGCGGAATATCCATGGGCAAAGTTCCCTGATTATGCCGTCTTCCGCCATCAAAGTCATCGTAAGTGGTTCGCCATTTTAATGGTCGTGGAAGCAAGTAAAATAGGGATATTAAGGGAAGGGAAAGTTTCAATCATTAATGTAAAAGCCAAGCCAGAAGAAATTGGCTCTCTTCGGATGATAAAAGGCATTTATCCCGCTTACCATATGAATAAAGAGCATTGGATCAGCTTAAATCTTGCGGAAATTGATGAAGGATTGTTGTTTGAATTGCTGGATGAGAGCTTTACGCTAACAATGAAAAAATCGCCATCACAATGTGTTCGTTACATCACATGATGACAGCGATCATCAAAAGTGCGGTCATTTTGGGGACTAATTTTCAATATCTAACTTTTAACTGGATAATTTCATCACAATCACACCGGAAACGATAAGTAAAGCGCCAACCCACCTTCCCATTGTAGATGCATCACCTAAGAACATCACGCCCACAACGAAAGCACCTAATGCACCAATGCCGGTCCACACCGCATAAGCGGTTCCCATTGGAATATTTCTTTGTGCTAAAAAAAGTAATGTGCCACTGCCTGCCATAAATAAAATCGCTATAACAACGCCTTGCCAACGCCAACCCGCTTGTTGTGCCAACTTCAAGCCGAGCGGCCAACCAATCTCCATCAATCCTGCGACCACTAGATAAATCCACGCCATATACAACGACCTCATTTTTTACCAATAAAATTGAGTGGGTATTGTATCGATTGAAAAAAATTCTGCAAATTTAACCGCACTTGCCTTCTTTTAATCCCAACATGACTTTACATTCCGATTCACAGTGTGGTTCTTCTGTTGCGATCGATTGCAGAAACATTTTAATGTCTAGAAGTTGAGCAATTTTTTCTTCCACCCGAGCAAGCTGCCTTAAAACCATCTGATCTGCATAATAATGATCAGCATTACCGAACTTCAAGCGATTAAGTTCACGAATATCTTCAAGTGAAAACCCCAATGCCCGGCAATTTTTAACAAAATTTAACTGCTTAACACTTTCTTCATGATACTGACGGTAACCATTCGCTGACCGTTTAGGTTCGGGTAAAATACCTTGTTTTTCATAGTAACGAATCGTTTCAAGATTAATCCCCGTACACTTGCTCAATTCATTGATTTTCATCATACCCCCCAAACGATTAATTCTTGCAAGATTTTACCAAAATCCCCTCGTTAATGAGAATGAGGTGTCATTGAAATAGACCCTGTGGGATCTTGTAACGCCCTAATCGCCTGCAACGTGACTAACACACCACTGCGTAGTACTAACACACTCAAGATACCGCTTGCAACCACATCAACCCACGGCCAATTAAACCACCACACACTCAACCCCGCCAAAATCGCTACGACAGAACCAAATAAATCGGCTAAAACATGTAAATAAGCAGCACGAATATTTAGGTTATTTTGATCGCTTTTGAACATCATCCAAGCAACTAAAAGATTTACAAGCAATCCCATAACGGCCACGCCCAACATGGGTAATACCAACATTTCAGTCGCCATTTGCCAACGCTCTCGCGCCTCAAATAAAACCCAAACTGCAACACCTATTAATGATATACCATTGACTAAAGCAAATACTTTTTGCCATTTCAGGCTTAAAAATAACGCAACTAGGGCTAAAAAAAGCGATAGGCTATCGTTTGCCATATGCCCAGCATCAGCCATTAAAGTAAGGCTATTAAAAAAGTATCCCCCTAAAAACTCCACCATCATATAACCAGTGATAATCATAAAACTGATCCCTAAAATCCTTTTGTTCTTTGGGGTATGAGAGTGAGGGTGGGAATGCCCGTGTTCTTGATGTACATTTTTCATTTATCTTTCCTTTTAGGAGCAAGTTGATTAAGTGAACATCAGTGTAAAGTCTGTAGTGGGTACGGAGTCAAGGGAATATTTGTGAGAAATACAACAGTTCGAAAAAATGCACTATTTATAAAATGGAGATGAAATAGAAGATATTTGAATAATTTTTCTATTTAAAGAATAAATTTCAATGAGTTGCAATCTGAATAATGGGTTGAATTAGTTGTAAAAAATCTGCACCTTACTCAGCGGGATTGTAACCCAACCTTATTAGATGCAGATCAATTTAACCACACTTTTACTTCCTACACCTCCATCGACATACAAAGTAAGGTCAATGGGTGAATGCAGGTGACGTTGGAGGACATATCAATTTGCCATTTACAGGTTTGGCATTCGGAAATGATATAATCAAATCCGCCTTCGTTGATATTATCAAACAAGGTTTTGCCGATAGATTGGGCGGTGTCGTAGTTTTCTGCTTTAAAGCCGTAAGTGCCGGCAATGCCGCAGCATTGTGACGGTAACATAATGATTTCCAAGCCAGGAATTTGTTTCAATACTTCTAATGTGTAAGGCGCCCAGCCGGCTTTTTCCACATGACAGGCTGTGTGGTACGCCACTCTTAATTTCAGCGACTTAAGCGGTAAGGTTTTTCCTTCTTTAAAAAGCTGATATAGGAAAGGGGTCACCATATGAATATGTGGGCGGACTTTTGCATTGTCGATGCCTAAAATGTGATGATATTCATCCCGTAAATTTAACGCACAACTTGAGGCCTCACTGATCACCTCTAAGCCTTTTTCATCCACCATTTTGCCGATATAGTCGGTATTGAATCGGGCAATGTTGCGTGCACGTTCAGGAAAACCGTTCACCGTTAAAGGTAAACCGCAACATTTTTCCTTTTCTAATAACATCACGCCTATCCCCATGGCATTGAATACTTTCAAAAATTCTTTGCCCAGTTGGGGATTATTATAGTTCACATAACAGCCGTGATAATACGCCACTTGACGTTCAAAGTTTTTCTGCTCTTCCAAGGCATTTTTCATATACCAACTGCGGAACGTGCCAAAAGCATATTTTGGTAAGGTTCTTTTTTTACTGATATTAAGGGTTTTCTCAAGCACAAATTTGGTAGCACTCAATCCGGTGACGGTATTCACAATAGGTGCAAGAGGTGTGTTGAGTTTCCCCATAATGTCGGTATTACTTAAAATGGCATCACGCAATTTGTTCATCAACGGTTTTTTCTGTTGTGTCAGATGATTATTACGTGCCCGAACAATCAGATCGCCGATTTTGACATCGGACGGACAAGCCACTTCACAACGTTTACAGTTCGTACAATATTTAAGGGCTTCATCATAAAGTTCGGCAGATTTTAAACGCAAACGCTCACCATCAGGGCCGGACTGTTTCGGGCCTGGGTAAAGGGGATTATTACGGGAAACCGGACAAACGGCAGTACAAGCGGTGCATTTAATGCAGCTTTCAAAACTTTCATCAATATACTGATGGCTTGCCGGTGAATTGAGCGATTGTTTTGCGCTGTCAATTAATCGTTGAATGTTCGTATCCATCATCGCCCCCTATTTCGCCAAAATTTCATCTGCTACAGTCAGTGCCGTGACCACGGCTACCCCGGAACCGCAACCCAGTTCTAACGCATTAAAACCACCGATGACGTTCCCCACCGCATATAAATTCGTTAAAAATTGACCGCTCTTTTGTACTTGGCAATGCTCATTAATCACCACGCCAGCAGATTGATAAGGTTGCGGATTAGAGAAACGATTATCCGTCCAGGTGAAACGATCTTTTGCGTCAAAATCTTGTACGCCCGTGATGTCAGCATCAAATACCGGCTCGAAAATTCGATCAAATTCGGACATCAACCCTTTACTGAAAAAACTACCTGAAGCAAGTACAAAATTATCGGCAATGATTTCTTCCTTATTGTGCAAGCGTGTCATAATGCAACGCACACGATCACCGTCAAAATGGGCTTTCACGGCACTGTCACCATTCATCATTAAGCCCCCAAGAGATTCAAATCGGCGGCGTAATTGAATACGTTGGCGCATTCCCAGTAATGATGGTGGCAAAGTCGGTAATTCAAATAAAGCGAGTTTTGTGGCTTTGCGAAGTGCGGCCATAAATTCTTGATTTTCTAGCCCAAAGCACGCCGGCAAAAATACGGCTTCCGTACCTTTCGCCGAGTCCACAATTTCTTTCATCAAATCATCAAAAGCCAATTTATGTTCTAAAAGCTGTGCGATATTCACACTGCGGAACTCTCGGGCATTTTGGCGAAGTTCGTCCAACTGGGGAATATTCAAGAAACCGCTGGTTATCTCACAATGAGCGAATTGTGCGTTAAGCACTAAATTTGCCGCTAATAGTTGCGGTTGGAAATCGTGATAACCTTCAATCCCCAACACCGCAATGCGTTTGTGTGGGAAAGGCTCGTTCCCTTCTACCGTCGGAACACTATTCGGGGAAAGCCATGTGCCACGTAAACTCCCTAGTCCGGTAACACGCCAGTGATTTTTTTCACTCTCCCCCACTAAATGAAGGTTGAGGGATTGAGCTAAGCTTTCAAACGCTTGAGCCTTACTCATCACTTGTTCTTCGCCCAATAAACTGTAAGGATGAGTCGGTAATGCGGTGCGAAGTGCGGTCAAATTTTCTTTTAAATTTTCCACCGCACTTCCGTCTGGCAGACGGCTTAATAAATCAAAAGAACCGGAAGCAAAATCCATGGCGGCTTGTCCGTTATTGATAATCACACAATGTTTACCACGCTGTTGAAGGGCGATGCCGCAAGTTAATCCTGCCAAGCCTCCGCCAATAATTGCTACATCAAAATTCATTGCTATCCGTCCCCTGTTGTGCTTTTTCCTCAAGCGGTTTCACATCATTCAACCCCAATACGCTGCCATACATCCAAGCAGTAAAATCCGCTTCACGAATTGCCTCGCCCCAAGCGATAGGTTGAATACCACGCCAACGTTCTTCCATAAACGCATTGAGCTGCGTAGTGGATTGACGAGGGCTGGCAACCTCAAAACGATTCATCAAACCGGCTGCACGGCAAGCACAAAGTTCCGCTTGGCAAGTCCCCATGCCTACACGGGTGCGGCGGCGTAAATCTACCAAGTTATTCACGTCAAGTTCATCAATGGCATAACGTACTTCACCTGCCGTCACCGCTTCACATTCGCACACCATGGAACGATCCAAACGGTCTGTTTGCAGCAATCGGCTTGCCCTTGCACCATGACGATATACAGCGGAATAACGAATAGTGCTTGGCAATGAAATCACTTTCTGATTGGTTTCTTGGCGGCTTTCTATCGAGCCCGGTAAAGGGCGTTCTGCGGTGACACAAGGTGTATTTTTGTTCAGTTTTTTGCATACCAAATCCGTTGCCCACTCCGCCATTAAACGATAGGTCATCAATTTACCACCGGTGATGGTAATAAAACCGTCTAAACCGTCACGTTCCGCATGATCCAACAAAACAATACCACGGCTGACGTTTCGACCGGACGGATCGTCATCGGTCGCCACCAATGGACGCACCCCTGCATAGGCACGCAGCACACGGGTGTGCCGTAGGCTTGGTGCGAGTTTTTCCCCTTCACGGAAAAGAATGTCCACTTCTTCGGGGGTAACTTCCATATTGTCGATTTGATCATAAGGAATACGGCTGGATGTTGTGCCAATCACACAAATGGTATCACCCGGCACGAGAATATCAGCGTCAGCAGGTTTACGGCAGCGGTTAATCACCATTTTATTAATGCGATGCCCCATCACTAATAATGCCCCTTTCGCAGGGAACATTTTTATTTTGAGATCGGCATATTCCGCAATGCCTTGTCCCCAGATTCCACTGGCATTTACCACCACAGGTGCAAAAAATTGGCGTTTAATTTTATTTTTATGATCATAAACATCCACACCAATGACTTTCCCACCTTCCCGAATGAGATTTTTCACTTCACAATAGGTAAATACTTTGGCACCGTTTTCCGCGGCATCCATCATATTAGAGGCAGTTAAACGAAAAGGGTCAATGGAGCCGTCCGGCACCACCACTGCGCCCACTAAATTTGGATTAACGGAAGGTTCCATAATTTTGGCGAGCTCGGGATCGATGGCAACCGCCTCAATACCGGATTTTGTACAGCTTTCAATGAAGGTTTTTTGATAGTCGAGGGAATCTTCAGGCAGAGTGATAAATAACCCTTCCGTTTCATCTACGCAATGACGAGCGATTTTGCGCAAAATACGGTTTTCTTTAATACATTCTTCCGCCGATTCCTGATCGTTCACCGCATAACGTGCTCCACTATGCAAAAGCCCGTGATTACGTCCTGTTGCCCCTGTGGCAATATCACGGCGTTCTAATAAAATGCAATTAATACCACGTAATGCACAGTCACGTGCAATGCCTGCACCTGTGGCTCCGCCACCAATGATAATCACATCTGTTGATAAGGAAGAAAACTCTCCAACATCTCGATATAAATTAGGCGATAATCCCATGTTTACCCCCAAAGCCCACAAAAAACTATAGAAAATACAAAACTAAATGGATTGTAGAGAATAATGCCTAAATAAACAACATTTTGAGCGAAAAAGAAAATAAATATGTGAGATAGATCACAATTATTTTCTCATTCGCTCATGTTAAATAAATTTTTTGTGAACTGGTTCACATTTTTTAGTTATCAAACTTTCTTATTTTTTATTTTTCATTATTATGCACGCAGCCCTTTCCTCTTTATTTGGAAGGGAAAACCATAATTATAAATGTTGGAGAAAATTATGTTTGGACCATTTAAACCCGCACCGCATATTGCGGAACTTCCGGCGGAAAAAATTGATTCTACTTACAAACGCTTACGCTGGCAGGTATTTGCAGGGATCTTCTTTGGTTATGCTGCTTACTATTTTGTGCGTGCAAACTTTGACTTGGCTCAAAAAGGTTTAATTGAAGCCGGTATGTATAACAAAGCTGAGTTGGGACTTGTCGGCACGGCTGCCGGTTTAGCCTACGGTTTGTCAAAATTCTTTATGGCAATGCTTTCGGATCGTTCTAACCCGAAAGTCTTTTTACCCTTCGGTTTATTGCTATCCGGTTTATGTATGACCATGATGGGTTTATTCCCGTGGGCAACCTCCGGTATCGTGATCATGTGGATTATGATCTTTTTAAACGGTTGGTTCCAAGGAATGGGCTGGCCGCCATGCGGACGTACTATGGTTCACTGGTGGTCTAAATCCGAACGCGGAACTATCGTTTCCATTTGGAATACCGCACATAACCTTGGCGGTATGGTACCGGGTGCAATGGTACTTCTAGCCGGTGCAATTTATTTCAGCACACATGGTGTTGAAGCAACGGCAAAAGATGTATGGCAACAAGCGCTTTACTATCCGGGTATTGCCGCAATGATCATCGCCATTCCAATTTATCTTGTGATGAAAGATACCCCACAATCTTGCGGCTTACCGCCAGTTGAAAAATGGCGTAATGACTATCCAGACGACTATAACGAAAAAACTTACGAGCATGAGCTTTCTACCAAAGAAATCTTTATGACTTATGTGTTGAAAAACAAACTATTATGGTACATCGCTATTGCTAACGTGTTCGTTTACTTAATCCGCTACGGTGTGTTGAAATGGTCGCCGGTTTACTTAGGTGAAGTCAAACACTTCAACATTAAAGGCACAGCATGGGCATACACCATTTATGAATTGGCGGCAATTCCGGGTACATTATTATGCGGTTGGGTATCGGATAAGGTCTTCAAAGGCAAACGCGGATTAACCGGTTTCATCTTTATGATATTAACCACTATTGCCGTTATCGCTTTATGGAAAAACCCGGCTACGCCTGAAGCAGAGATCGCCAGCTACAATACATGGTATCAAAACCCATATCAATTAACCGACTTCATTTTAATGACAACCATCGGCTTCTTAATTTATGGTCCGGTGATGTTAATCGGTTTACACGCCCTTGAGCTCGCACCGAAAAAAGCCGCAGGTACGGCAGCCGGTTTCACCGGATTATTCGGTTATTTAGGCGGTACGGTATCTGCCTCTGCCGTAGTCGGTTGGGCGGCTGAATACTACGGCTGGGATGGCGGTTTCTACGTGATGATTGCCGGCGGTATCTTAGCGGTGTTATTACTTCTCAATGTAATGATTGAAGAAGGCAAACACAAAGCAAAATTAGGTGATACCTACGGCACGAAATAATTCGTGTAAAAAAGGCGACAAGCAAATGCTAAAGTCGCCTTTTTTATTTAATAAATCTTTAACATCAGTAGATTATATTAATTCAATGTTATTCATTCACGAAAACAGTCTTAAAATTAACCGCACTTCTTCAAGGAGAAATAGTTATGAAACTTAAAACATTAGTCTTTTCTTTACTGGCCACTAGCGTATTAGCCGCTTGTAGCAGCCAAACTTCAATGATGGTAAATAATATGAAATCAGAAAAAATCATTATCGCTCACCGTGGTGCAAGCGGCTACTTACCGGAGCATACGCTGGAATCCAAAGCCCTTGCCTTCGGTCAACAAGCGGATTATTTAGAACAAGATTTAGCCATGACAAAAGATGGTCGTCTTATTGTCATTCATGACCACTTTTTAGACGGTTTAACCGATGTGGCAAAAAAATTCCCGAACCGTCATCGTAAAGACGGTCGTTATTATGTGATTGACTTCACCTTAAAAGAAATTCAAAGTTTGAATATGACGGAAAACTTTGAAACCAAAGATGGTAAGCAAGTTGCCGTTTATCCGAACCGTTTCCCACTTTGGAAATCCCATTTCAAAATCCATACCTTTGAAGATGAAATTGAATTTATTCAAGGTTTAGAAAAATCTACTGGTAAAAAAGTGGGTATTTACCCTGAAATTAAAGCGCCTTGGTTCCACCACCAAAACGGTAAAGATATTGCCGCCGAAACACTCAAGGTATTGAAAAAATATGGTTATGACAAAAAAACCGATAGAGTTTATTTACAAACCTTTGATTTCAACGAGTTAAAACGCATCAAAACCGAATTACTGCCTAAAATGGGAATGGATTTGAAATTAGTTCAATTAGTGGCATACACCGACTGGCACGAAACTGAGGAAAAAAATGCGCAAGGCAAATGGGTGAACTATGATTATGATTGGATGTTCAAACCGGGCGCAATGGCGGAAGTAGTGAAATATGCGGATGGCGTGGGGCCGGGTTGGTATATGTTAGTTGATAAAGAAAAATCAAAAGTCGGTAATATTCAATACACGCCATTAGTGAAAGAGTTAGCACAATATAATGTGGAGTTACATCCTTATACCGTGCGTAAAGATGCCCTACCAGAATTTTTTACCGATGTGAATCAAATGTATGATGCCTTGCTGAATAAAGCCGGTGCGACAGGTGTGTTTACGGATTTCCCTGATACCGGCGTTGAATTTTTGAAAGGTAAACAATAATTTTTCTGCACAAAAGAACGAACCCAATCTTTTATAGATTGGGTTCTTTTTATATGTTTAAAAAGTGCGGTTGTTTTACAACCTGTTTTTCGACTTAGCTACATCACCACTGCATAAACAGCCGCTGCCAATAATGACCCGATGATCGGTCCTACAATCGGTACCCAACAATATGCCCAATCTGCTTTAGTATTTAATTGACGACCCAAAAAAATCCCTAAGGCTAAACGTGGACCAAAGTCCCGTGCCGGATTAATGGCATAGCCGGTTGTTCCCCCTAAACTCAAACCAATTGCCCAAACAAGAATAGCCACCGGTAGCGCCCCAATAGAACCTAAACCAATAGGCGTCGCTTCTGTTGTCCCCGGCAAGGTAATATCAGCCCCAACGATGTAGAAAATCACAAAGATCAAGACAAATGTGCCGATAATTTCACTCACAAGGTTGCTTGGATAATGACGAATTGCAGGTTCCGTACAGAAACAAGCACGTTTTAAACCTTCATTTTCTGTGGCGAGAAAATGACTACGATACATCACATAAACCAACAATGCGCCCACCATACCACCAAAAACTTGAGCGATGACATAACCTGGTACTAGGCTCCAGTCGAACGCACCTTTTGCAGCAAGCCCTAACGTAACGGCAGGATTCAAATGTGCCCCACTATAAGGTCCAACAACGACAACTGCCACATATACCGCAAACGCCCATGCAGTCGTAATCACAATCCAACCTGAACTTTGTCCTTTCGTTTTATCAAGACAAACATTGGCAACCACGCCATTCCCTAAGAGAATCATAAGTGCGGTGCCGAAAAATTCAGCAAAATAAATGTTCATAAGAGAATCTCCATACAATGATTGAAGAAGGCATTCCTAAAAAGAAACGCAGGTAGGCAATTGTGTTCGTTATTCGATCAAATGTAAGAAACTCAATGTGAGCGCGCTCATTATCTGATAAAAGCCCTACATATCAAGTAGGTATTTGAACTAAATTTTAGAAATGAGAACTTGATCACATAATTTATCGTAAAAGAAAAAATTTTTGTGATCACCGTCATAAAATAACAAAATGGGTATTTAAATTTAATAAAAATTCAATTAGGTTACGAGCGCAATTTGTTCGTTTTAGCTCAAACTACTCGTTTATCATTAAAGAACGTATTCCAAGGAGTTCACCATGTCCGACAAAAAATATATTATCGCTCTAGATCAGGGTACAACTAGCTCTCGAGCCGTACTATTGGATCATAACGCCAACATTGTTGAAATTGCCCAACGCGAATTTACTCAAATTTACCCACGTGCAGGTTGGGTAGAACATAATCCAATGGAAATTTGGGCGACGCAAAGCTCCACTCTCAATGAAGTCGTTGCCAAAGCAGGCATCACTTCTGATGAAATCGCTGCGATTGGTATCACTAACCAACGTGAAACCACGATTGTGTGGGAAAAAGCGACTGGCGTACCCGTTTATAACGCTATTGTTTGGCAATGTCGCCGTACAGCGGATATTACCGATAAACTCAAAGCAGACGGTCACGAGGATTATATTCGTCATACCACAGGATTGGTGGTGGATCCTTATTTTTCCGGAACAAAAGTAAAATGGATTTTGGACAACGTGGAAGGGACGCGCGAAAAAGCAGAGCGTGGCGAATTATTATTTGGTACAGTGGATACTTGGCTTGTGTGGAAACTGACTCAAGGTCGTGTTCACGTCACCGATTACACCAATGCCTCACGCACCATGTTATTTAATATTCACACCAAACAATGGGATGACAAGATGCTTGAAATCTTGAATATTCCACGTTCCATGTTGCCGGAAGTGCGTAATTCTTCTGAAATTTACGGTCAAACCAACATTGGCGGTAAAGGCGGTGTACGTATTCCGGTAGCAGGTATTGCCGGTGACCAACAAGCTGCACTTTATGGTCATTTATGCGTACATGCCGGACAAGCCAAAAACACTTACGGCACAGGTTGTTTTATGCTGCTCCACACCGGTGATAAAGCCATCACCTCAAAAAACGGTTTGCTCACCACCATCGCCTGTAATGCGAAAGGCGAACCGGAATATGCCTTGGAAGGTTCTGTATTTATTGCCGGTGCTTCTATTCAATGGCTACGGGATGAACTCAAAATTGTTCACGATAGTTTTGATTCCGAATACTTTGCCCAAAAAGTATCGGACAGCAACGGTGTTTACGTTGTGCCAGCCTTCACCGGTTTAGGCGCACCTTATTGGGATCCTTATGCTCGTGGAGCGATTTTTGGACTATCCCGTGGTGCAAACCGTAATCATATTGTACGTGCAACCCTTGAATCTATCGCCTATCAAACCCGTGACGTATTGGAAGCCATGCAATCCGATTCAGGCGAACGCCTACAATATCTCCGTGTCGATGGCGGTGCAACGAACAATAATTTCTTAATGCAATTCCAAGCAGATATTTTGGATGTGAATGTAGAACGTCCTGTGGTGAAAGAGGTCACTGCATTAGGTGCAGCCTATCTGGCAGGTCTTGCCACCGGTTTTTGGAAAGACTTGGACGAACTTCGTGATAAAGCACGGGTAGAGCGTACTTTCACACCGGATAACGACAATGAAAAACGCGAACGTCGCTACAAAGGCTGGAAAAAAGCGGTAAAACGCTCATTAGAATGGGCGAAGGAAGATGCGGAGTAAACCATAAAGTCTGATATAGTATAAAAAATCGATCTGCACTCCAAAGGTTGAACTAAATTTCAACCTACTGGGGTGCAGTTTTTATAGGCGTGAATCTCAATCTTCTCGACTTATTTGAATTTTTTCTAAAAAACGTTTAGAAAGTATTTTCTCCTAAATAACTATTAGCACTAATGTAATTATAAATTCTATTTTGCTTATTTCATTATCTAGAATTGACCAACAAATTATTTTCCATTTTTCAATAATGAGATAATTTCTTTTAACGACTCAATTTCATTTTGTTTCTGTATCAATAATTCATCTTTATTTTTTATTATCTCATCTTTAAATAAAATAAGATCATCCTTATTTTGAATAGTTAATTTCAACTTTTCTAGTTCAATATAATTTAGTTCACTACTTCCATAATAAGTCACGTTATTATTATCCGCAGAATCATTCAGCATAAAATAAACACCCTTATTTGCCGTCTGCATAAATTCTAGAGCATCCATATTAAAGATATTAGCAATCTGTTCTAATTTTTCCAAACTAAGTTTGGTCTCACCTCGTTCAATACGGGCATAGCCGTTAAGCGACATATTCATTTTTTCCGCCATCTCTTCCTGTGACCATTTACGAATTTCCCGCATTGTTCTAATTTTTTCTTTTAAATCCATCACACACCTCATTTTGGTAATTTTGCACAGTAAAAAGAGAATTTTACACCGTTTTCATGACTGGTTCATTCACGGCGAAAAAGTAAAATAAATTGTAGGTTTTATCTATTTTTTATGCAAGCTGACATTTTCATTTGTAGGATTTTAACATGTCTGATTTTCTTTCTTCTTTCCATTTTAACTTGGGAAAATTCGGTTTCCCGTTGGAAACGGTGGTTATTTTCTTTGCTGTGATTGCACTATCCGTTTATTTAGATCTTTTTGCACATCGTAACAGCAAAGAGATTAGTGTCAAAGATGCCTCTCTCTGGTCTTTGTTTTGGATTACACTAGCACTCGTATTTTACGGCTATCTTTGGGGACGTTTCGATAAAGAATGGGCGGATTTATACCTTGCCGGCTATGTGTTGGAGAAGAGCTTATCAGTTGATAACCTAATGGTCTTTATGGCAATTTTTGCCTCCTTTGGTATCACAGGCAAATTGCAACACCGTATTCTTTATTGGGGCATTATTGGAGCATTAATTTTCCGAGCGGTATTTGTCGTGATTGGTGCAGGCTTATTTGCTGCAAGCCCTTATGTTGGTTTCCTTTTTGCTGCTTTTGTAATTTGGAGTGCAGTCAAAATGCTCAAATCAGGTGATAATGATAATGAAGAAATTGAGGATTATTCAAATCATTGGAGTGTGCGTTGGACGGGAAAACTGATCCCAACTTATACCAAATTATTTGGTGAACGCTTTATCGTTAAACACTTAGAATTGAACGCACAACAGGTAACATCAATTACCCGTCAAGGCATACGTTATGCCACTCCAGCCTTTCTATGCCTAATGGCGATTGAAACATCCGATGTAGCTTTCGCTTTCGATTCTGTTCCTGCAGTTATTGCAGTTACACAAGAACCACTATTAGTTTATGCAGCCATGATTTTCGCTATTCTCGGTTTGCGTAGCTTATATTTTATTCTTGCCGCTCTAACCAAATATTTAGTTCATCTCGAAAAAGCCATTATTGCCCTTTTATTCTTTATTGGAATCAAAATGGGAATTCAATCTTGGAATCACGCAATCGGTGATACTGGTATTCATATTTCACCAAATACTAGTTTGTTTATTGTATTGGGTGTATTAGCTTTAGGGGTGATTGCGTCCTTTATATTTCCGGACAAGTCAGAAAATTAAATACACTTAAGGATAGTAAATACATGAGCAAGGAAAAATTAATATCAATAACGTTGTTATCTTTATTCTCTATTTCTCTCAAAGCACAACAATATGTTATGCCACCAATGTCAAGTACCAGTGGCCATGTTCCAGTAATTAGCGATCAATTAATGGAACAATGTGTAGAAATTTACAATAAAGCAGAATGGCTAGCAAAGGAATTAAACAATACTTATCCAAATCAGTATTCCAGTTATGAAGTGGATGCATATAACAGCAAAGCCAATCAAGTGAACCAATGGACAAACTGGTTTAATCAAAATTGTGCGGGTAAGCAATCCTATTCTGCGTGCCAAGCTGCACAAGAATTAAATCGTAAAGCGGGTAATCCTACCCAAAACTGTAGTTAAATTTATTTCATAAACCATAGGAGAAACAAAAATGTCAGTATCTTTATCAAAAGGCGGTAACGTTAGTTTAAGTAAATCCGCTCCAGGCTTAACAAAATTAATCATTGGTTTAGGCTGGGACGCTCGTTCAACAGATGGTGCAGAATTTGACCTTGACGGAAGTGCTTTCTTACTCACATCTAATGGAAAAGTGCGGTCAGATTCCGATTTTATTTTCTATAATAATCTAGTTGCTTCGGACGGAAGTATTGAACACACTGGCGATAACCGCACCGGTGAAGGTGATGGGGACGATGAAAGTTTAATTGTACATTTGAATAAATTACCAGCTACCATTGATAAAATTGCGGTAACCGTCACAATTCATGATGCAGAAAGCCGTAAACAAAGTTTTGGACAAGTTTCTAATGCATTTATTCGCTGTGTAAATGGTGATAATAATCAAGAAATTGCCCGTTTTGATTTAACCGAAGATGCTTCAACAGAAACAGCGATGATTTTCGGTGAAATTTATCGTCATAACGGCGAATGGAAATTCCGTGCGGTTGGTCAAGGTTTTGCCGGCGGATTAGCTGCTCTTGCAAGAAATTACGGTATCAGCATCTAAATCAGAAAAAATAGGTAAGTGATTACCTATTTTTCTTTGTGGAGAAAAAAAATGGCAATAGATGTAACGAAAAAACCGAAAATTTCACTGAGCAAAGTGGTGTTAGAAAAATCTGGAGATTCTCACCGAGTCAATCTTTCAAAGAATAATGAACAAATTACGATTAATTTAAATTGGACGCAAAAGAAAAATGCAGGGCTGTTCGCTAATTTGTTTAATAAAAATCAGGATATTGATTTAGACTTGGGGTGCTACTATGAATTGAATAATGGTGAGGCATCTGTCATTGACGGATTGCAATTTTCCCATAATCGGGGCGGTGCGAAAAATCAGAGAACCCGTCAAGGTTGCTATACTCAAGCACCTTGGATTTGGCATTGTGGAGATGATAGAGGCTCGGGCAGCCAATCCGGTGAAAATATTTTAGTCAATCCCAATGGGGCAGAGGCTATCCGCCGTATCATTGTGTACTGTTTTATTTATGACGGTATCGCAAAATGGGGAGAATCTGATGCTGTTGTTACAGTGAAAGTGCCTGGACAGCCGGATATTGTGGTGGAAATGGGCAGACAAACCGATCCGAGAACATTTTGTGCAATTGCATCCATTGAATTTAATGGAAGACAGATGTCGGTGCGTAAAGAAATTACCTTTCATAATGATCACAAAGGATGCGATAGATATTATGGTTGGGGCTTTAATTGGGGTGCTGGTTCAAAATAAAACATTTTCTTGAGAATAGAAAAGCCACTTTTATAATCTGCACCTCAAAAAACCAAACTAAACGCTCCCTGGAATTGGCGAAAGAAGATGCGAATTAAGGGGGAAATAATCCTTAAAGAGTGTAAAAGCAAAAGTGCGGTCAAATTTCACCGCACTTTTTTATTCTTAAAGTCCTAATTTTTTCGTCATGGATTTTGCCAAATTATCCAACATAGCATAGCGTTTCCGATACATAGAACGTTTTTTACTTGGCACATCATCAAGATTTCTATTCTCTTCCAAAGGTAAAACCCAATAATCTTTTCGTTGTCCGCCTGATTCTGAAAAAATGGCATCATAATTCACGGTATAGCTTTTCGATTGAATAAAGCGAGATTTATTTTGATATTTTTGAGGAATGCCAAGTAATGTTTTAAAACCTAAAATCTTAGTGAGGGCTTTCATCGTTTCTACCATCAAGTAAGCCGGACGTAAACTATGGCAAGATTTAGTCAGGTGTTTCACCATTTCTTTTGAGCCTTCAAAATTCGGCCCTTGTACAACAGCAATAAGCAAGGCATTTTCAAGTTTGGCGAAGGTGAGCAAATACACCAATTCATTTTGAGGTTTGTGCCACAGTTCGAGCACCCAATACCCCTCCATCGGTTGATGTGTCGTCATTTAATGTAATTTCAAAGTCGGGGATAACCTCACCAAAACTTAATGGTTGTTCCCATAATGCTTTAGAAAGTGCGGTTAGTTTTTCAGATAAAAACAGAAGGTTATCACACATACATTGAAAGCGTTTAGATGCGCTAAAGCGTTTATCTAAAAAACGAGACACCAATGGATAGGCATAATTTACACGCTCATTCAATATCGGAATAAGGGCAGGATGCCGGTTAATAAAGCCCTCAAATCGTTTGATCCAATACCAATGCAAAAGGCTGCGTAAATTATAACGAAAACGTTTTAAATAATCAGAACGACCGGGACGGTCGGGATGAATAACATTCGCTTTTACCCAAGTATATTGCTGCTTTGTCGCCATTTTTATTGTTATGTGAATAGATTCCTAAGCAAAACTATTTTACACAATTTCAGCAAAATTACGATCTATGGTATGCTTTACGCCACAATATCAAAGGAAAAATTATGTCTGAAATTAAACTGAATTATCACAAAACCCACTTTCTTACGAGCGCGCCCAATATTCGTGCGATTCCGGAAGATAGCGGTATTGAAATCGCCTTTGCCGGTCGATCAAATGCGGGAAAATCTACCGCACTCAATGCGTTAACAAATCAAAAAAACCTGGCTCGCACCTCTAAAACCCCGGGGCGAACTCAGCTTATCAACTTATTTGAAGTCGAACCGAATTGTAAACTTGTGGATTTACCGGGCTACGGTTATGCCGCCGTACCGGAGCAAATGAAAATTCAGTGGCAAAAATCCTTAGGAGAATATTTGCAAAAACGGGAATGTCTGGCAGGTTTAGTCGTATTGATGGATATTCGTCACCCCCTAAAAGATCTCGATCAACAAATGATTGAATGGGCAGTGTCGGCAAATTTGCCGGTTTTACTCCTGCTCACTAAAGCAGATAAATTGAGCCAAAGCGCAAGGAGCAAACAAGTAAAAATGGTGCGGGAAGCAATCCTTCCTTTCCAAGGCGATATACAAGTAGAAGCCTTTTCAGCACAAAATAAAATTGGTATTGATAAACTTGCAACAAAATTAGATAGTTGGTTCTCTCCGGTTTTCGCTGAATAAAATCTAAATTTTGCGAGTAAGATCGCAAAAAAAGCCAGTGATGAGTGATTTCACCACTGGCTTTTTTTATAGTACGAAAACTTTTTAAATTTTAACCGCACTTTTAGGATTCCTATGTCCCTAGCCATCGTTTATAGCCGAGCCTCTATGGGCGTGCAAGCCCCACTTGTTACCATTGAAGTCCATTTGAGCAACGGGAAACCAGGATTTACGCTCGTAGGATTACCTGAGAAAACAGTCAAAGAAGCGCAAGATCGCGTACGTAGTGCATTAATGAACGCACAATTTAAATATCCGGCAAAACGTATTACCGTAAACCTTGCACCGGCAGATTTACCCAAAGAAGGAGGACGGTTTGATTTACCTATTGCTATCGGAATTCTCGCTGCGTCCGATCAATTAGATGTCGGTCGTTTAAAACAATTTGAATTTTTAGGTGAGCTTGCACTTACTGGGCATTTACGAGGTGTTCATGGAGTCATTCCGGCTATTCTTTCTGCACAAAAATCCAAACGAGAACTTATCATTGCCAAGCAAAATGCCAATGAAGCCTCATTAGGCTCAGAACAAAACACCTACTTCGCTCAAACCCTACTTGATGTTGTGCAGTTTCTTAATAATCAGGAAAAATTGCCGACTGCCACGGAATTAACGAGAGAAAGAGCGGTGAGTGTTCAGTATAAAAATCACTTAGACTTAACAGATATTATTGGACAACAACATGCTAAACGGGCACTCACTATTGCCGCTGCAGGACAACACAATTTACTTTTTCTTGGCCCTCCGGGAACGGGGAAAACTATGCTGGCAAGCCGTCTAACAGCACTATTACCGGAAATGAGTGATCAAGAAGCCATTGAAACCGCTTCTGTGACAAGCCTCGTACAAAATGAACTCAATTTACATAATTGGAAACAACGCCCATTTCGAGCCCCACATCACAGTGCCTCACTACCCGCATTAGTGGGAGGAGGGACGATCCCTAAACCGGGAGAGATTTCCTTAGCACATAATGGCGTACTTTTTTTAGATGAACTACCTGAATTTGAACGGAAAGTCCTTGATGCTTTACGCCAACCCTTGGAAAGTGGCGAAATTGTCATCTCACGAGCCAATGCTAAAATTCAATTTCCTGCACGTTTTCAATTGGTCGCCGCAATGAACCCAAGCCCTACAGGCCATTACACCAGCACGCATAATCGCACATCACCGCAACAAATTATACGCTACTTAAACCGATTATCCGGCCCATTTTTAGATCGGTTTGACTTATCCATTGAAGTGCCACTATTACCACAAGGGAGTTTACAACATTCAGGCGATCGAGGTGAAACCAGTGCACAAGTGCGGGAAAAAGTATTAAAAGTACGAGAAATTCAATTAGCTCGAGCCGGTAAAATCAACGCCTATTTAACCGGTAAAGAAATTGAACGTGATTGTAGATTGAGCGAAAAAGACGCATTATTTCTTGAAAATGCATTGAATAAACTCGGACTTTCAGTGCGAGCCTATCATCGTATTCTCAAAGTCTCCCGCACCATTGCCGATCTGAATGAAGAAAAACACATTTCCCAGCTTCATTTAGCCGAAGCGTTAGGATATCGGGCAATGGATAGGTTATTACAAAAATTAGCAAATATGTGATAAACAACTCTTTCCAATGTAGCAACAAATAAAACGTCCATCTCCCTTAAAGTCAATCTTCCGAAGAATAAATCCCACGGAAGATAAACATACTATTTTTTCCAGTTCTTCAAGGCATCCGCAAAGGCATTGCCTATTGCACTATTATTTGGGCGTGAGCTTCGATCTTGACGTGATATATTCGCCTTTGGTTTAGCCGATAAAGTGCGGTCAGATTTATCGGTATTTTTTACCGCACTTTCATCTAATCGCATGGTCAGTGCAATGCGTTTACGAGGAATATCCACCTCTAACACTTTGACTTTCACGATATCACCGGTTTTCACCACTTGATGTGGATCTTCCACAAATTTATCACTGAGTGATGAAATATGTACCAGCCCGTCTTGATGTACGCCGATATCGACGAATGCGCCAAAATTGGTGACATTCGTAATTGTGCCTTCTAAAATCATACCGACTTTTAAATCGGTGATGTCTTCCACACCTTCAATAAAGGTGGCGGTTTTAAATTCACCACGAGGATCACGTCCCGGTTTTTCCAATTCTTTGAAAATATCTTGTACCGTTGGTAACCCAAAACGTTCATCGGTAAATTGTGCGGCGTTAAGCTGACGCACCGTATGGCTTCCCATTAATTCTTGAATGGATTGTTGAGTCGCTTGTAAGATTTTTTCTACCAATGAATAAGCCTCCGGATGAACCCCTGACGCATCCAGCGGATTTTTTCCGTCTGCAATTCGCATAAAACCGGCACATTGTTCAAAGGCTTTTGGCCCCAAACGAGGCACTTTTTTTAGTTGCTCACGGCTGTCAAAACGACCGTTTTCATCACGGTAAGCTACGATGTTTTGTGCTAAGGTTTTTGTCATGCCTGCGACACGAGCGAGTAGAGGGGCGGAAGCCGTATTTAAATCAACGCCTACTGCATTCACACAATCCTCAACGACTGCATCCAATTTACGGGCTAATTGAGATTGATTGACATCATGTTGATATTGCCCCACGCCAATCGCCTTGGGTTCGATTTTCACTAGCTCTGCCAAAGGATCCTGTAATCGGCGGGCAATGGATACCGCCCCACGCAAGGAAACATCTAAATTTGGAAATTCATTGGCGGCAAATTCGGAAGCGGAATAAACTGAAGCGCCCGCTTCGCTCACCACTACGGTTTGCGGTTTATTGTCTTTAATTTCTTTAATCACCTCCTTCGCAAAACGTTCCGTTTCACGAGAGGCTGTACCATTACCAATGGCAATAAGTTCCACATTATGCTTGCGAATGAGGCCAAATAAAGTCATTTGTGCTTCACTCTCACGACCGAATGTGTGAGGATAAATAGTGGTGGTGTCCAATAATTTCCCCGTATTATCCACCACGGCAACTTTCACACCGGTACGTAGTCCCGGATCAAGCCCCATGGTATTTTTTGAGCCGGCAGGTGCTGCCATTAAAAGTGCGGTCAGATTTCGGGCGAAAACATCAATGGCCTCTTCCTCCGCTTTTTCACGCAAGGCACTCATTAATTCCGTCTCTAAATGCAGAGAGACTTTAATTTTCCACGTCCAAGCAATGACTTGTTCACGCCATTTATCCGCCGGCAGACCGCTGAAACGCACGCCCAAGTGTTCTCGAATAATGTCTTCACAATAACTGTGGCGTGTTCCTTCTTCTGCATCGGGATCTGCATTTAAGGTAAGCTGTAAAATGCCTTCATTACGCCCTCTGAACATCGCCAAAGCACGGTGTGAAGGCACATTTTTCAATAATTCCTGATGGTCAAAATAATCTTGGAATTTTGTCCCTTCTTGTTCTTTTCCTTCTGCTACTTTCGATTCAATTTGTGCATTTTGCTGCAAATATTGACGTACTTTTGCCAATAATTGTGCATCTTCGGCAAAACGTTCCATTAAAATATAGCGTGCCCCATCTAACGCAGCTTTCGTGTCAGCGACACCTTTTTCGGTATCAACGAAAGAAAGTGCGGTCGTTTCCGGCTCATTTTTTGGCTCGTTCCAAAGTAACTCGGCAAGAGGCTCAAGCCCTGCCTCAATAGCAATTTGCCCCTTTGTACGACGTTTAGGTTTATAAGGTAAATAGAGGTCTTCAAGTTCAGTTTTGCTTTGTGTCGCTTCAATTTGTGCGCGCAATTCATCGGTGAGTTTGCCTTGTTCATCAATAGATTTCAAAATACTTTGACGGCGTTCTTCAAGCTCACGTAAATAGCCTAAACGGGTTTCAAAATGGCGTAGTTGAGTATCATCTAAACCACCGGTAGCCTCTTTACGATAACGTGCAATAAATGGAATGGTGTTGCCGTCATCGACAAGTTGAATGGCAGAGAGAATTTGATTAGGTGCAACATTAAGCTCTGTTGCGATGATTTGACTGATTTGTTGATTTAGCATCGGAATACGTCTTTGTTGAAAATAAAGTTAATGAAAATCGGGCATAGAATACTGGTTTTGATACCTTGGCTCAAATATAATTCAATAAATTTTCCGACCTTTATAAAATAAATGGCAAAATCAAACTACATCACACGCCAAGGCTGGAACGCTTTGGACAAAGAACTCAAATTTTTGTGGAAAGAGGAACGCCCCAAAGTCACTCAAGCGGTGTCTGATGCGGCAGCGTTAGGGGATCGCAGTGAAAATGCCGAGTATATTTATGGTAAACGCCGATTGCGGGAAATTGATCGCCGTGTGCGTTTTCTCACAAAGCGTTTAGAAGTTTTACAAATTGTGGATTACAACCCTAAACAGGAAGGAAAAGTCTTCTTTGGCGCATGGGTGGAACTGGAAGATGGCGATGGAGAAGTGAAACAATATCGTCTCGTGGGCTGTGACGAGTTTGATCCCGCAAAAAACTGGATTTCTATTGATTCCCCTGTAGCACGTGCTTTAATTGGTAAAAACATTGATGATGAGGTGAATGTGGAAACACCTTCAGGGCGTATAACATACTACGTTAACCGAATTTGGTATGAAACTACCTAAAACTTTATAGATTGAAGATTATCAATATTGAAAATAACATGCCTCAAATTCTAAAAAGGTTTCATTTCTTATATAGAAGATTTTCAAAAATATAGAAATAAAAATCCGCACATAATATGTGCGGATTTTGGTTTAATAATCACTTTGTGCTTCATTAGTGCAGCCAATAATTGAAACACTTGCACTGGCACCAATACGTGTTGCACCGGCTTCAATCATGGCTAATGCCGTTTTCGTATCACGTACTCCACCCGAGGCTTTTACACCAATATTACCCACGATTTTTTTCATTAATGCGACATCTTCAACGGTAGCGCCGCCTTTGCTGAATCCAGTAGAAGTTTTGACGAACGCCACACCTAATTCCCGGCAAATTTCACAGGCTTTAATGATTTCTTCTTTAGATAATAAACAAGTTTCTAAAATTACTTTCAGTGGCACGCCGTTACAGGCGTTTAACACGGCTTGAATGTCATCTTTTACTGCTTGCCATTTATTGGATTTAATCCAGCCCACATTGATGACCATATCAATTTCATTTGCACCGGCTTTGATGGCTTCTTGCGTTTCAAAGGCTTTCACTGATGTTAAATTAGCGCCAAGCGGAAAACCGACAACGGTACAAATTTTCACATCAGATTCGGCTAATTTCTCTTTTGCTAAGGTGATATAACCCGAATTGATACAAACAGAGTAAAAACCGTATTTCACCGCTTCATCACAGAGCATTAAAATATCCTGCTCATTTTTATCAGCGGTAAGCGCGGTATGATCAATATATTTTGCAAGGGTTTTGTTGTCCATTTTGGTTCTCCTTTATACAGTAAAAATTTGCCTGGCTATGATAGCAAAATATTGTGAAATTTGACCGCACTTTTATGATAAATTATCGCCATTCTTTTTTATTGAACATTTTATGAAATTAGCAAAATTACTCAAAAATAGCATTTCCCTTGTGCTTACGTTCATTATCGTCAGTAGTATTTTGGATTTTATCCGTAAGCCTGAGATTCCACCGGAAATTAATACCACAGCCTTATATGATTTGCAGGGTAATGCCTTCTTTCTCCCACAAATTGCTCAAGATAAGCCTACATTGATTTATTTTTGGGGAACTTGGTGCGGTTATTGTCGATATACCTCCCCGGCAATTAATGATTTGGCAAAAGAAGGTTATCCGGTGATTTCTATTGCCTTACGTTCAGGGAATGCAAGTGAGGTGAAAGCGTATTTAAGAGAACACAATTATATTTTCACCACAGTCAATGATCCTCAAGGGGAGATCGCACAAAAATGGCAAGCCAATGTTACGCCAACGATCATTATTTTGAATAAAGGAAAAATGGATCTTGCCACCACAGGATGGACAAGTTACTGGGGGTTAAAAGTGCGGTTGTTTTTCACTGAGTTTTTAGGTTAAAAGATGGTTGCTTTTACCTTCACCTGAAAATCAATTACAATGGCAACAATTTTATACGATGATAAAGGACAGTATTATGATTATTGTAACCGGTGGCGCTGGTATGATTGGCAGCAACATTGTCAAAGCATTAAATGAAATAGGACGTAAAGATATTTTAGTCGTCGATAACTTAAAAGATGGAACTAAATTTATTAATTTGGTGGATTTAGATATTGCCGATTATTGTGACAAAGAAGATTTTATCGCGTCCATTATTGCGGGTGATGATTTTGGCGATATTGAGGCCGTATTCCACGAAGGGGCGTGTTCAGCTACCACAGAATGGGATGGCAAGTATTTAATGCAAAACAATTATGAATATTCTAAAGAATTGTTGCATTATTGCTTAGATCGCCAAATTCCCTTTTTCTATGCTTCAAGTGCGGCAACTTATGGGGGACGTACCGATAATTTTATTGAAAAACGGGAATTTGAAAGTCCGCTCAACGCCTATGGCTACTCAAAATTTTTATTTGATGAATATGTGAGAAAAATTTTACCCACGGCAGAATCGCCGGTTTGCGGGTTCAAATATTTCAATGTTTATGGCCCGAGAGAACAACACAAAGGCTCGATGGCAAGTGTGGCATTCCATTTAAATAATCAAATGTTGAAAGGGGAAAATCCAAAATTATTTGCCGGATCAGAAACTTTCTTACGTGATTTCGTTTATGTGGAAGATGTGGCGAAAGTCAATATTTGGGCGTGGCAAAATCGGATTTCCGGTATTTACAATCTTGGCACGGGCAATGCGGAATCCTTCCAATCTGTGGCAGAAGCGGTGATTAAATTCCACGGTAAAGGACAAATTGAAACAATCCCATTCCCCGACCATCTCAAATCCCGCTACCAAACCTTTACTCAAGCGGATTTAACTGCATTACGTGCAGCAGGTTATAAAGATGAATTTAAATCTGTCGCCGAAGGGACAGCGGCCTATATGGCATGGCTCAATAAAAAGTAATCGCTCATTGGATTGAGTTTATCTGCGACATTTAAAAAGCAAAGTGCGGTCAAAAATTCATTTGTTTTTTACCGCACTTTTTATAAGGTGAAAAATGAATATTCTCGTTATTGGTCCTTCCTGGGTTGGCGACATGATGATGTCGCACAGTTTATATCAACAACTCAAAATTCAGTATCCTCATTGCAACATTGATGTCATGGCGCCGAATTGGTGTAAACCTTTACTTGCCCGTATGCCTGAAGTACGCAATGCCATTGAAATGCCTTTAGGACATGGCACTTTTGCTCTTGGTGAGCGTTATCGTCTGGGAAAAGCATTGCGTGGGAGATATGAAATGGCGATTGTGTTGCCGAATTCATTGAAATCCGCACTGATTCCGCTCTTTGCGAAAATTGCTGTACGACGTGGTTGGAAGGGCGAAAGTCGCTATTTTTTATTGAATGATTTACGCAACAACAAGCGGGATTATCCGATGATGGTACAGCGCTATGTTGCTCTCGCATTTGAAAAAAATAATGTTCCCGAAGCGGCAAATATTCCTGTATTAACCCCTTATTTAATCGTAAATGAAAAGCAACAGACAGAAATCTTAAAAACATTTGAAAAACAGACCGCACTTTTAGACGAACGCCCGATTATCGGTTTTTGTCCGGGAGCGGAATTTGGGCCGGCAAAACGTTGGCCTCATTATCACTATGCTGAACTGGCGGGAATGCTCATTGAGCAAGGCTACGCAGTCGAAATCTTCGGTTCGCCAAAAGATATTGAGGCGGGTGAGCAAATCCGTCATACCTTGCCTCAAGAGCAGCAACGCTTTTGTGTGAATTTAGCGGGGCAAACGAATCTAAATCAAGCGGTCGATCTTATCGCAAATTGTACGGCAGTGGTGAGCAACGATAGCGGTTTAATGCACATTGCTGCCGCAACCAATCGCCCGTTAGTTGCCCTTTACGGCCCGACCAGCCCGACTTACACGCCACCTCTTTCCGATAAAGCGGTGATTATTCGATTAATTGAGGGGGATTTAATTAAAGTGCGTAAAAGCAAAGATAGTGCCGAGGGGTATCATCAAAGTTTGATTGATATTACCCCTCAAATGGTGATGGAAAAATTAAACACATTATTAGCAAAATCATGAAAATTTGCTTAATTAAAACCTCCTCTATGGGCGATGTTATCCACACATTGCCCGCATTAACCGATGCCCAACAAATGATCCCAAATTTAGCCGTGGATTGGGTAGTAGAAGAAAATTTTGCTGAAATTCCCCAATGGCATTCGGCGGTGAATTGCGTGATCCCTATTGCCCTCCGTCGTTGGCGGAAGTCCCCTTTTGCCTCACAAACAAAAAATGAGTGGAAAACTTACCGCACTTTACTCCAAAAAGAGCATTATGATGCCGTGATTGATGCGCAAGGATTATTTAAAAGTGCGTTTTTTGCTACCCGTCTCGCAAAGGGCACAACGCATGGCTATGATCGTCATAGTATCCGAGAACCGATAGCCTCTCTTTTTTATGATAAAAAATACGCCATTTCCTATCAGCAACACGCTGTTGAGCGCATTCGCCAGTTGTTTTCACTTAGCCTTAATTATGAATTGCCGTATTCACAAGGTGATTATGGTATCGTACAACACTTTACCGTTACCTCCATTGAGCCTTATGTGATTTTTTTTCATTCCACTACCCGAGATGATAAACATTGGCTTGAATCGGAATGGGAAAATTTAATTGAAAAAATGACCGCACTTTCCGTACAAATTCGTTTACCTTGGGGGAATGAAAAAGAAAAAGAACGGGCGGAACGCTTAGCAAAAAATTATCCGCATGTTCAAGTACTGCCAAAGCTAACGCTCACCGAGTTGGCAAAGCAAATTGCGAATGCAACTGCCGTGGTCTCTGTGGATACAGGATTAGCACATTTAACGGCGGCGTTGGATAAACCCAATATCACTCTTTATGGTGCAACAGATCCCAAATTAATCGGTTGTTATGGAAATAATCAGCATTATTTATCGGCAGGTTCGATGGATAGAATTTCTGCGACTCAGGTTTTTGAATATCTGAATACATTGATCAGATGAAATTAAATGGACTCATGTTTTTTCGCTATATCATAGATGAAAAATTGCTTGATCCCTTCTTAGTGAAAGAATAAACTCCAAAAAGTTCAATTTTTTTCTTCATTTTTATAAGGAAAGCATTATGAAAAAAACACTTCTTGCTTTAACTGTTGCTGCATTCGTAGCCGGTTCAGCACAAGCCTACCAATTCAACATCAAAGAAACCGGCACCGATATTGATTTCAGTGGTTCTCTTCGTGTGAAGTGGGAGAGCACTTCCAATAAAACAAATTATGTGAATGGCGTGGAAACCAAAGAACATATTAATCACGCCGTCGATAACAACGGTTCACGTTTTGGCTTTAAGGTAAAACAAAATCTAGGCGGTGATTTTTATGCCTTAGGTCGTGTTGAATGGCGTTTCCGTGGTGAGGCTCCGTCACAGCATGATTTTGATCATATTTATACCCGCCAGCTTTATGCCGGTTTTGGGCATAAACAATTTGGTGAATTGGTTTATGGTAATATGACGACAATTACGGATGAAGTGAAGCAAACCGACTTACCAAACACCTATAGCTTATCCGATGGTTTATTAGATTCAGCTGCCCGCCGTGTACTTCAATACACTTATAGAGGTCACTATGGCGATAATAAAGTCAAATTTGGTGTGTATTACGGTGGGGCAAGTAAACGGGGTGATACCAATTTAGATTTGGATAATCGACGTAAAAATGTTTGGGGAACGGCATTTATTTTCAATCACAAAATTGATGATATTCAAAATTTTACCCTTGCAACAGGGTTTACCCGTGAGATTTCTGCAAACCAATCTATTTCCTCTTCATTTTCACAGAATGCTTATGCACTAGGTTTAGCTTACAATTTTGCCCACACTACCTATGGTTTAGATGTTGAGCAACAAGTAATAAAAAACAAAGCAGCGATTGGGAACAAACAAACCAAAAATGAAGTACGTGCTGTTATTCGTCAGGGTTTGAATGATGATTGGAATGTCTATGCGATGTATGCCTATAAAACGGACAAATTTGAACCGACCTCCGGTTTAGAGAACAAAGCGACAAAACGCCAATTTATGGTGGGAACCGAATATTATGTTTATAAACAAGGTTCGCTGAAACTAAAACCATTCTTAGAGTGGCAGGCAACACGCACGAAGTATGAAAATAGCAGTATTGATCGTAGCCGTGATTTAAAAACTGTCGTCGGTTTACGGGCATACTGGTAATCAAATTTACCGCTATCAAAGCGAGTCAGAAGTGGCTCGCTTTTTCTTTAGGATTGCAATTGCCTAAAATGCCCCCATAATACAGCACAAGCTAAAAGTACGGTAAAAATTCTCGGTATTATGTAACAAATGCCCAGAAATAGAAATTTCAACGATATGTAGGGACACACTGCGTGTGTCCGCATTTTAACATATTGAAATGATTTAACTTTATAACGGACACACGCAGTGTGTCCCTACAAGCTAACTCAAAAACAGATTTGTGCAACTGCTACATAATACCGAAAATTATTCATAAATCACTAAGTGATTTATTCATTCCTTTGGATCCGTTGGCAGAGCTAACGTTTAAAAAACTTTGTTTTTAGTGACCGCACTTTTTAGTTCACTTTAATAAGGAACAAAATATGAATGACACACAAGACAATGACAAACTTTATCGCTATCTTTTCCAAAATCGTGCTGTTCGTGGGGAATGGGTGCGTTTAAATCAAAGTTTTGTCGATACTTTAAACACTCATCATTATCCACAATCTGTACAGAATTTATTGGGTGAAATGATGGTGGCAACCACATTGCTTACGGCGACATTAAAATTTGAAGGCAATATTACCGTACAAATTCAAGGTGACGGTCCACTTCGCCTTGCATTAGTGAATGGCAATGATCAGCAACAAATTCGTGCCTTGGCTCGAGTAGAAGGGGAAATATCAACCGAAATGACCCTGCATGAAATGATTGGCAAAGGTGTATTGGTGATCACCATTGCACCGAAAGAGGGTGAGCGTTATCAGGGCGTCATTGGATTAGATAAGCCAACCATTACCGAATGTTTAGAGGATTATTTTGCCCGTTCCGAGCAGCTTCAAACCCAGTTAATTATTCGCACTGGGGAGTATGCAGGTAAACCTGTGGCTGCCGGAATGTTATTACAAATTATGCCTGATGGTGAAGGTTCGCCTGAGGATTTTGAACATCTTGCCACATTAGCGGCAACGGCAAAAGATGAGGAATTATTCGGTTTACCGGCGGAAGAAATGCTGTATCGACTTTATCACGAAGAAACGGTAGAAGTCTATGCGCCACAAGCCATTCAATTTTTCTGTGGTTGTTCGGCAGAGCGTTCCGGTGCCGCATTATTATTGATTCCTGATGCGGAGATTGATGAAATTTTAGAAGAACACAAAGGCAGTATTGATATGCAATGCGAATGTTGTGGTACTCATTATTTCTTTAATAAAGATGCTATCAGCGCGTTAAAATCAGTCGCACAAGCAGAGTAACCAACAAAAAAATCCCGAGAAATCGGGATTTTTTGAATCAAAAGTGCGGTCAAATCCTGCCGAGTTTTATTCAGTCGTGATCCATTCCACTTTCCAACTTCCTGTACCTTCAGGTACTAAAATTTTAGAGAGATAAGGCAGGAGCATTTTCATTTGATTTTCTAGCGTCCAAGGCGGGTTAATCACAATCATACCACTTGCTGTCATCCCCCGCTGATCGCTATCAGGGCGAACTGCCAGTTCAATTTTCAGAATTTTACGAATACCGCTTGCTTCCAATCCTTTAAAAATACGTTTAGTTTGTTGGCGTAGCACCACGGGATACCAGATAGCATAAGTGCCGGTAGCAAAACGTTTATAACCTTCCTCTATGGCTTTGACGACCAAATCATAATCTTCTTTAAGCTCATAGGGCGGATCAATCAATACTAATCCACGGCGTTCCTTTGGAGGTAAGGTTGATTTAACTTGTTGGAAACCATCGTCACTCTTTACAGTAATATTTTTAAATTCTTTAAAATTATTGCGTAAGAGCGGGTAATCGCTTGGGTGTAATTCTGTGAATAATGCACGATCTTGCGGGCGTAGTAATTGTGCGGCAATCATCGGAGAGCCGGCATAATAACGAAGTGCTTTTCCACCATAATTAAGGTTTTGGATTAGATCCACATAGCGGCTCACTTCTTCCGGCAAATCGCTTTGTCCCCACAAGCGACCAATCCCTTCTTTATATTCACCGGTTTTTTCCGATTCGTCTGAGGATAAACGATAACGTCCCACACCAGAGTGTGTATCCAAATAATAAAACCCTTTTTCTTTGAGTTTCAGATTTTCCAAAATGAGCATAAGCACAATATGTTTTAACACATCGGCATGATTGCCGGCATGGAAGGAATGACGATAACTCAGCATAGTTGTCCTTTTCGTTAAAAAGTGCGGTTACAAAAAACAAGTTTTTTGAATGTTGGCTTTTCCAATAGCGCCAAAGGAGTGAATAAAATTAACCGCACTTTAGTGATGATATAGCGTCACATTGCTGTTCAAACCGGATTTTTGTTTTATTCGTAGGGACACCGAGAGTATCCGTTTTAAAACCAAATCCCATAGCAACGTAATACTCTGATTAGAATAATTCTTCCGGTTGTGCAACCGGGGTGGCATCTTGTATTTTTCCTGTTCCACCGTTTAAGCGTTGTTGTAATTCAGGTGGTACGTAATAACCACGTTCCTTCATTTCGGCCACATAGGTTCGTTTTGGTTCTGTACCTACGATAAAGTATTCTTTCCGCCCACCGTATTCTGAAAGTAATCCGGAGTTACTGTCGATCGTTTTTTCCATAATATTTGGCGGTAAATTAAAGTTTCTTTCAGGGGTATCGGCAAGCGCAACTTTCATATAAGCGATCCATGCAGGCATTGCTGTTTTACCTCCTGATTCACCTCGGCCTAATACACGCTTATTATCATCAAAGCCGACATAGGTAGTGGTAACGAGATTTGCACCAAAACCGGCATACCAAGCCACTTTTGAACTATTTGTTGTTCCGGTTTTACCGCCAATATCACTGCGGTATTTCATTTCTTTTGACATCCGCCAGCTGGTTCCTTTCCAACTTAATCCTTGCTCTCCGTAAATGGCCGTATTTAATGCACTGCGAATTAAAAATGCTAGCTCTCCACTAATAACTCGTGGTGCATATTGCACTCTGGCACTTTCGTCTTTTGCATCAGCCATCAGATTAACCGCCCCCTCATTTAACACGCCACTCTGTGCTTGCAGTTCCGGCAAGTCAGGCACATTTTCAGGTTGAACATCTTCTTCCGTATCCGTGTTAGTATTGCCTTTTGCCACTTTTAAATCATCAGGTTTGGCAATATTCTGGAAGCCATCAATTTTGTCTTTTGTTTCACCGTAAATGACCGGAATATCGTGGCAGGTGATACAAGCAATTTTAGGATTTGCAATGAATAAATCCTTACCATTATTGTCTTGAATTTTTTCAATAATATAAGGGTCAATTAAAAAGCCACCATTATCAAATACAGCGTAAGCCCGTGCCATTTCAAGCGGAGTGAAGGAGGCTGCGCCCAAAGCAAGGGCTTCACTAGCAAAATATTGTTCACGCTTAAAGCCAAAACGTTGTAAGAAATCAGCGGTAAAACCAATACCAGCGGTTTGTAAGGCACGAATCGCAATCATATTTTTTGATTGTCCTAATCCTACCCGTAAACGCATTGGCCCATCATAGCGATCCGGTGAGTTTTTTGGATTCCATACCTTTTGCCCTGGTTTGGAGATCGAGATTGGGCTATCTTGTAACACACTGGAAAGGGTTAAGCCTTTTTCCAATGCGGCCGCATAAATAAAGGGCTTGAAGGAAGAACCGACTTGAACCAATGATTGTGTTGCACGGTTAAATTTGCTTTGCTCAAAGCTAAAACCACCTACTAATGCTTCAATGGCACCATTGTCGGAATTTAAAGAAACGAGAGCAGTGTTGGCTGCCGGAATTTGTCCTAAAATCCATTCACCATTATCACGTTGGCGAATCCAAATTTGTTCACCCGCTTTGACCGGTGATTTTCCTGCCCAACGCATCGCATTGCTTGAAAGGTGCATCGTTTGATTATTCGCTAGCAATAATTCTGCCCCATTTTTATTTAATGCGGTGACGGCCGCAGGAATAAAAGGATCTGAATTTGGAAGTTGTTTCAAGAAAGCAACGATACGTTCATGCTCCCATGCCGTCTCGCCTTTTTTCCACAACGGTGCACCGCCACGCCAACCATGACGCATATCATAGTTGATCAAATTATCACGCACGGCTTTTTGTGCTTCGGCTTGATCTTTGGAAAGGACGGTTGTGAAAACTTTATAACCGCGGGTATAAGCATTCTCTTCACCGAAACGTTTTACCATTTCTTGACGTACCATTTCCGTGACATAATCTGCCCTGAAATCAAATTTTGCACCATGATAGGTTGCGGTGAGCGGCTCTTTGAGCGCCGTGTTATATTCCTCTTTCGTGATGTATTTTTCATCAAGCATTCGTGCCAAAACAATATTACGACGCTCTTCAGCACGTTTTGGAGAATACAAAGGATTCATTGTTGAAGGGGCTTTAGGTAAACCTGCAATCATTGCCATTTCCGACAAAGTCAGCTCATCCAAGGATTTACCAAAATAGGTTTGTGCCGCTGCTGCAATACCATAAGAACGGTAGCCTAAGAAAATTTTGTTCAAATAAAGTTCAAGAATTTCCTGCTTGTTTAAGGCGTTTTCAATTTCAATGGCAAGCACCACTTCCCGAGCTTTACGTATAAGTGTCTTTTCCGGTGTTAGGAAAAAGTTACGTGCTAATTGTTGAGTAATCGTACTGGCACCTTGAGAAGCCCCACCATTGCTGAGTGCGACAAACAATGCTCGGGCAATACCTATCGGATCAATCCCATGGTGATCATAAAAACGACTATCTTCAGTGGCTAAGAAAGCTTCAATTAAACGTGGCGGTACGTTTTCTAATTTCACCGGAATACGACGCTGTTCCCCCACTTCTCCGATTAATTTTCCATCCGCCGTGTAAATCTGCATCGGTTGTTGCAATTCGACATTTTTCAACGTTTCTACTGAAGGTAATTCAGACTTTAAGTGGAGATAAAATACACCGCCCGCTACTAGCCCTAAAATACATAGGGTTAAGAGGCTACTAAATATTAATTTTGCGATCCTCATCGTAAAATTCTCTCTTGATTGATGATAATAAATAAAATCACATTATGATTTGGCTAATAAGTATAAAAGATTCACCGCCTAAATAATAGGAAAAGCATATGCCAATACCTTATAAAAAACGGCAAATAATACAAATTGGCGTTCATCAACAACGGGATCAATTTCAATTTGTTTGGTTGAACAGCCAAAATCAAGTCCAATCTTTTTCACTTCCGGACGATGAAAGGAATATTGAAGCCCAAGTCATGGCTCGTCTCGTGCAGGATTTTCCACAAACCCGTTTAAAATTACGCTGTGTAGGTTGTATTTTGCCTCATTTGATTTGGTCAAAAACCTTACTTTTACCTCATAGATTGAATGTGCAAGAATGTGAGCAACAATGTCGTTTTGTCCTACAAAAAGAATTGCCGATCCCTTTTGAAGAACTGTGGTTTGATTACATTTCAACACCGTTAAAACAAGGTTTTCGTTTAGAAATTTATGCCGTTCGCCGACAAGTGGCTCAGGAAACGCAAAAAATCTATGGACGCTTATCTCTCGATGTATTAGATGTCGCCTATCATGCCATTTTACGTACATTTCGTTTCCTTTTAGATGAAGAACAAGAGGATTCATTGTATTTATACCAAGATGAATGCCATTGTTTTGCTATCCGCCCCACCCCTCAAGGATTGCAGGTCTTACAAACACGGGAAAACTTAACCGCACTTTATACACAATTTTGCCAACGCTTTGAGGTTGAGATTGCGCATGTTTATGTATATCAAACGTCCGACACTGAACAAATAAATTTACCGGAAAATTGGCAACGGGTTACTATAAACTTGCCTTTTATAGCCTTAGGAAATGCGTTATGGCAAAGGGATTTACCTCAAAATAATGTTGATTTTTCGACCGCACTTTTAAATGAGAATCTTAATGAACGGCATTAATTTACTGCCTTGGCGGCTAGAGAAATATCGGCAATTGCTGTTTCTGTTTTGGCTCAAAACGTTTATCGTGTTGGGAATTGCTTTTTTGCTATATGTTGTACTGAGTTGGTTTCAACACCAACAAAAAGAGGCATTAAATGTGCAATTACAGCAGTTTGAACAACAAAAAAGTCATCTAACACAAACTGTCCAAAATATTGCCCAAATAAAACAGAGGATACACTCTTTAGCAGGGGGGCAAGCCATTGAATCTGATACGGTTGAACAAGTTTTGTCTTTGTTACCTCAATTTCCTTTTCAACAAGGTGAGCTGGAAATATTCAGTCTTAATGAAGAACGGATTCAGCTGAATGGTTTTTGTTTATCACAACAGGAATTTGAATTATTGCACGAATTTCTGAGTTCGCATTTCAGCACCGTTAAATTGACACAATTTAAAACAGAACAAGGGCGCTTGGTTTTCCAGTTTGATCTCTCCCTAGAAATAGTAAGAGGTGATAAATGAGACGTCTAATTAAACAGCGAATACCCTTTATTGAAAAGTGGTTGATATTGCCAAAAATGTATCATTGGGGCTTTTTTATCTGTTGTTTAGGTGCAGTCAATTTTTCTATTCTTTTGGAGGGCTGGAAAACTGAGCGGCAACGGCAAACATTAGCACAGGAAATCGCGCAGCAATCAATAGAATTAGCTCATCAAGACAAATTACTTTCCACTTTGAAAAAACATTCTAATCAGCACGAATTATCACCTCAGCTCACCAAGCAAATTGTCGCTTTAGATGAACAAATTCATCAATTAATGAGTAATGACATTGAACTGATCGTTTACCAATGGGATTTTTCCTCACGCCCGATTTTGCAGATTCAATTAGAAGGGCAATTTCAATATTTATATCATTTTCTTACCGCACTTTTAGTACAACAACGCTCACTTTCTTTCGTGCAACTTGCGATGGAAAAAGCAGAAAGTGGAAAGGTACAAAGCAACATTGTTTTACAACTTAAAAGGGAGGAATAAGGATGTTGAAAGCTCGTCATTTTTTAGAATTGGGTTGCCTACTTTTCAGCCTTAATGCGGTCGCCGCAGATCCCTTTGATCACACTCAACGCCAAACTGGGGAAAATAAAGTGAATCTCCCTAAAATAACAAAAGAAAAATGTGCGTTTAAAGAACCCTCCTTTGCCACAGAAAGTGCTTTTGAACAGCTGAAATTAGTGGGTGTAATACTTTACAAAAATAGACCGGAGGCGCTGTTTTTAGATCCTCAACAACAATTGATCATGGTTAAACAGGGTTACAGGTTAGGGCAAGAAGGGTATTTAGTACAGCAGATCGAAAAAAGTGGCATAACGTTATTGCGTTCAAAAGTAGGGCAATGTGAACAAACTACCCCCTTAGAACTTAAATTTTAGGAGAAAATATGAAGATATGGCTTAAAAAGTGCGGTCTCTTTTTACTAAGTTTTTATTGTGCCGATTTGTTTGCGGCAGAATTCGCGGATAATCAGATTTTTTCTATTCGATTGAAGCAAGCCCCTATGGTGTCTAGCCTACAAGAACTTGCGTTGGCACAGGGACGTAATTTAATTATTGATGACGAATTAGAAGGTTCGCTTTCATTACAATTAGATCATGTTGATTTTGAGCGGGTATTGCGTTCTGTCGCAAAAATGAAAGGGCTTTCCTTACGATTGGAAGATGGAATTCATTACTTAGGAAAAAAAACCTTGACTTCTACGGCAATGTCATCATTACCCACAGGGCAAGAGGTCTTGGATCACATAAAAATACCTTCCTCTCCCCTTGTGAATAAAACCATTAAACTTCATTTTGCGAAAGCCTCCGAAGTGATGAAATCACTTACGACCGGCAGCGGATCATTACTCTCTGCCGTGGGAAGTATTGCATTTGATGATCGGAGTAATGTATTGATTATTCAAGATGAGGCAAAATCCGTCAAAAATCTGGTAAAACTGATTGCTGAACTGGATAAACCCATAGAGCAAATTGCCATTGAAGCTCGTATTGTCACCATCACGGATGAAAGCCTTAAAGAGTTGGGGGTTCGTTGGGGCATTTTTTCACCGGCAGAAAATGCTCATCGTGTCAGAGGAAGCCTTGCGGCGAATGGTTTTGCGAATTTAACGGATAACTTGAATGTCAATTTTGCGACTAATATCACACCGGCAGGTTCGCTTGCATTACAAGTGGCAAAAATTAATGGGAGATTATTAGATTTAGAATTGACCGCCCTTGAGCGAGAAAACAATGTCGAAATTATTGCAAGCCCAAGGTTGCTGACCACAAATAAGAAAAGCGCCAGTATTAAACAAGGTACGGAAATTCCTTATGTGGTGACAAATGGCAAAAACGAGACACAATCCGTTGAGTTTCGTGAAGCAGTATTAGGGTTAGAAGTCACGCCACATATTTCGAAAGATAACAATATTCTGTTGGATTTATTGGTAAGCCAGAATTCACCGGGAAGCCGACTATCTTATGGGCAGCAGAATAATGAAGTGGTGTCCATTGATAAACAAGAAATCAATACGCAAGTCTTTGCGAAAGACGGAGAAACCATTGTATTAGGCGGTGTGTTTCACGATACGATCACCAAAGGTGTGGATAAAGTCCCCGTATTGGGCAATATACCGTTAGTCAAGCGATTATTTAGTAAGGAAACCGAGCGGCATCAGAAGCGTGAGCTTGTCATTTTTGTTACACCAAGGATTCTAAAACAAGGGGAAAGCTTAGAAGGGATAAAACCAAAAACAGAAACCCAATCAGGAAAATAAAAGTGCGGTTAAATTTTAGTGAATTTTTCCAATTTAGCTGTGTGCTATGTCAATCTCCATTAAAACTAGGGGCAAATGGCTTGTGTTCAAGGTGCCGGCGACAAATCCCTCAATATACCTACTGTGGCCGTTGTGGCGCACCTTTGCAATATGTTGCCGGTTATTGTGGAAATTGCTATCGTCATGCCTTTATTTGGGATCGGCTCGTGGTTATCGGGCGTTATGATGAGCCACTTTCCCATTTAATTCATCGTTTTAAGTTTCAAAAAAAATTTTGGCTTGATCGAACTTTAGCCCGTTTATTATTACTCGAGCTTTATGAGGCAAGGCGAATATACGGATTAACCTTTCCTCAAGCCATTATTCCTGTACCGCTCCACCACCTCCGCCAATGGCAACGGGGCTATAATCAGTCTGATTTATTAGCGAAAGTGCTCAGTCGATGGCTTAATATTCCTTGTTTATCCCATATTGTTAAGCGAGTAAAAAATACACCGACCCAACGTGGTTTAAGTGCAACAGCCCGTCGCCGAAACTTGAACAATGCGTTTAAAATTACTCTTTCATCTCCCTTTCCTTATAAGCGGATAGCACTTGTAGATGATGTGATTACAACGGGTAGCACGCTTAACGAAATAGCCACGTTACTACGTCAATTGGGTGTTCAAGAAATACAAGTATGGGGATTGGCACGTGTTTAATGAGATTGAGCGACAAAAAAGTGGAAAAAATACCGAGGTAGGCGTATCATCTGACAAATTTTCTCAAGTATTAAGGAAACTTTATGGAACAAATTGCTATTTCGGAAGCGGCACAGGCACATTTTCGTAAATTATTGGATACACAAGAAGAAGGCACGAATATTCGTATTTTTGTGGTAAACCCTGGCACGCCGAATGCAGAATGTGGGGTATCTTATTGCCCCCCGAGTGCAGTGGAAGAAAGTGATATTGAAATGAAATATAGTACGTTCTCAGCCTTTGTGGATGAGATCAGCCTCCCGTTTTTAGAAGACGCCGAGATTGATTATGTAACTGAAGAATTGGGAGCGCAGCTCACGTTAAAGGCACCAAATGCAAAAATGCGTAAGGTTGCAGATGATGCGCCTTTGATTGAACGTGTGGAATATGTCATTCAAACTCAAATTAATCCACAGTTAGCCGGCCATGGTGGAAAAATCACCCTCATTGAAATTACAGAAGACGGCTATGCCGTTTTACAATTTGGAGGGGGCTGTAATGGTTGTTCAATGGTGGATGTCACCTTAAAAGATGGAGTGGAAAAACAATTAGTCGGTCTATTCCCGAATGAATTGAAAGGGGCAAAAGATGTGACAGAACATCAACGAGGCGAACATTCCTACTATTAACAACACACCTCCCACCATAGACGGTGGGAAAATCAGTGAAAACAACCGCACTTTTACAACATTTTGAGTTGTTTTTAAGGACACACTATGTATGTCATTTTTTATAACTTGTTGAAATTGTTTTTTATAAAGGAAACGCAACGTGCGTCCGTTTTATTTTGCTAATCCCGTTAAGTGAAAGACTAATATTACCTATTCAATATTAAATAACGTGGTTAGTAGGGACACACTGCGTGTGTCCGTTATAAAATCAAATCATTTCAATATGTTAAAATTCGGACACGCACAGCGTGCCTCTGCAAGCAAACAAAAAATCAGTGTTGTCCTGCATAATAACAGAATCTTTTCAAAAATTGACCGCACTTTTATATCAGATCGAATTGTGTAAAGTGCGGTCGTTTTTATGAGCGTTTTAGTTCACCATTTTTTTCAGTTGATACAAATACGCCAACGCCTGTTTAGGGCTTAATTCATCAGGATCAAGTTTTTCAATTGCTGTTCGTAACGCTTCCATTTCTTGTTCAAAGACAAGCTCGCCTTGGTGTTGATGAGCTTCTCGCAAAGCTTGAATTTGTTGATCTGCTGCATGACCCGATATTTTTTCTAATTGTGTCAATTTTTGCTTCGCCAGTTTAATGACTTGTTGCGGTACCCCGGCTAAGGCGGCAACCGCTAAACCATAACTTTTGCTTGCCGCCCCTTCTTGTACACTGTGCATAAAAGCAATGGTGTTATTATGCTCAAGGGCATCTAAATGCACGTTCACAATGCCTGCAAATTGTTCCGGCAAAGCAGTTAATTCAAAATAATGGGTGGCAAATAAGGTGAGCGAACGGATATTTTTCGCCAGCCATTCTGCACATGCCCAAGCAAGGGAAAGCCCATCATAGGTAGAAGTGCCTCGTCCAATTTCATCAATTAATACCAAACTTTGTGCGCTGGCTTGATGAAGAATATTCGCCATTTCTGTCATTTCAACCATAAAGGTTGAACGACCGGAGGCAAGATCATCGGAAGCACCAATGCGGGTGAAAATGCGGTCAATCGGCCCAATTTTTGCCTGATCTGCCGGAACAAAACTTCCCATATACGCCATTAACGCAATCAAGGCGGTTTGACGCATATAAGTACTTTTCCCCCCCATATTAGGGCCGGTAATGATGAGTAAATGACGATCTTTATTGAGTTCAACCGGATTGGCGATAAACGGCTCTTTAAGCACTTGTTCCACCACAGGATGACGGCCGTTTTCAATCGTCATACTGATTTCATCACAGAATGTAGGCATCACATAGTTTAATCGGTCTGCACGTTCCGCCAAATTCACTAATACATCTAATTCCGATAAGGCAAGGCTTGCCAGTTGTAAAGCGCCTAAATGTGGGAGCAGTAAATCGAATAATTCCTCGTAAAGCTGTTTTTCCAACGCCAACGCCGCCCCTTTGGATTTCAGCACTTTATCTTCATATTCCTTCAGTTCCGGAATAATGTAGCGTTCCGCATTTTTTAAAGTTTGGCGGCGAACATAATGAATCGGTGCTTTATGAGCTTGCCCTTGGCTAATTTGAATATAATAACCGTGAACGGCATTAAAACCGATTTTTAAGGTATCGATCCCAGTATTGTCCCGCTCTCGTTTTTCTAGGTTTTCTAAATATTGAGTTGCACCGTTAGAAAGAGTTCGCCATTCGTCCAATTCTTCATTGTATCCTTGTGCAATCACCCCACCATCACGAATCAAAAGTGGTGGCGAGTCAATAATGGCACGTTGTAGGAGATCACACTGTTCACTAAAATCTGCGATCTGAGTAAAAAGTGCGGTCAAAAATGGCGGTGTTTTTTGCTGAATGATCGCTTGTAATTCGGGGAGTTGCTCCAATGCAGTACGCAAACGGGTGAGATCCCGTGGACGTGCCGAACGCAATGCCACTCGAGCCAAAATACGTTCCATATCCCCCACTTGTTTTAAATAGGGTTGTAATTCATCTACTAGATCAAAATTTAAAATTTCTGCAATCGCCTGTTGGCGTTGGCGAAGTTTTTGGGTATCCCGAATAGGTTGATGAATCCAACGTTTGAGCAAACGGCTTCCCATTGGGGTGACACATTTATCCAACACTGAAGCAAGCGTATTCTCTGTGCCACCGGCAAGGTTTTGAGTGAGTTCTAAATTGCGTCTTGTAGCAGCATCCAGTTGAATATAATCTTGATTTTGAATCACACTAATGCTGTTAATATGCAGTAAGGCAGTACGTTGAGTTTCTTTCGCATATTGCAACAAACAGCCCGCTGCACTTAGTCCAAGTGGTGATTTTTCTACGCCAAAGGCACGCAAATCTTTCGTGCCGAATTGGCGGTTGAGCTGGCTAATCGCCGTACCAAGTTCAAATTCCCAAATGGGGCGACGGCGTAATCCTTTACAATGTTCAATGATTGCCATTTCGCTGAAATCTTCGCAATAGAGCAACTCCACCGGAGCAATGCGTTGTAATTCCGCACGTAGCGTTTCTTTATTTTCAGGCTCACACAGTTGAAAAAGGCCGGATGTCATATCTAATGTGGCTAAACCAAATTGATCTTTTTCTTGATAGATGGCAGCAATTAAATTATCTTGGCGTTCCGGTAACAAGGCTTCATCACTCACTGTGCCGGGCGTTACAATCCGTACAATTTGGCGTTCTACCGGCCCTTTGCTTGTTGCCGGATCCCCCACCTGCTCACAAATAGCGACAGACTCACCCAACTGAACCAATTTTGCCAAATAACCTTCTATGGCATGATAAGGCACCCCTGCCATCGGAATGGGCTGCCCCGCAGATTGTCCCCGCTTGGTCAGGGAAATATCCAATAATGCTGCCGCTTTTTTCGCATCATCATAAAACAGCTCATAAAAATCCCCCATACGATAAAACAGCAAAATATCCGGATTTTCCGCTTTGAGTTTGAGATATTGCTGCATCATTGGGGTATGTTGTTGTAAATTTTCGTTTAAATTCATTATTTTTCTTCTTACAATTTATTGATATTAAATAATTTTTTAGATTTTCTCAGTTTTTATAATCTGTGTATACACAGTATCTCTAAGGTTAGTACAGCTATTTTATGAGTAATGAGACAAAAAAGGCAATATAACAAAAACGATTCAAACAATGAAACCTAAAATTTTGATAAAGCGGCTATTGGCAAGTATTCAGGTTAAAGTCACTTGTAAATATGGGAGGTACTTTCGCTAACTATAAGCGTACCATAACGACAAAAATTAACAGGAGCACTTTTATGATGTAGCTCTTAAGTAAGGAAATAGCTGAAGAATTGAAAATATTTGATTAATCAAATAAATTAGTATTAATTAAAGTAATCACTTTATGAAAGTGGTAATTGGGAAAATTTTTCAGAATACTTAAGCCCAAATGAAAGTTTATTGTAGGGGCAAATAAAAGCTTGAAATTAATCAAGATTTGAAAATTTCAGCCAATTTCTTCATCTACCATAAAGCTGAATTTCTGCATAAGTTAGGTAAAATTTTGTGAAAAAACCACCTAGTAACAAAGAATGTAAGGAATATATTAATTAAAAAAGTATTCCACATTTTTTTATTAAATGTTTCTTTTCTTTCATATTTATGTTTATTTCTTATGCCAAAAAAGATGAAACCGCCAAAAAAGAAAAGCGTAATTGTTAATAAATTTAAGCTAAAACTAAAAGGTAAAAGTATCGTAAATACTAACGATATTAAACCTTTAGCAATCCAGCTTTGTAGCGTGTTCCAAAAAGTTCTATTTGCCAAAATACTAATCAAAAGACTGATTGGTAATGTTATTGTATAGCTCCAAATCAGAAACTCATAGCCTTTATATAGCTTAAACATTTCAAAGAAATTAGAAAAATTTGTTGCTTTATCGGCAGATAAGAATCCTAAGGTTACAGGAATTATCATTATGATCGCAGGAATAAAATTTATAAATAGATCTATATAGTTAAGAAACACAATAATCTGTTTGGTTTTTCCTCTAATAACTCCAATTAATCCTATAATGAGGATAAGCCCGAAGACTATATAAATAAATTTGATGTTATTTAATATCATACTTTTTTACAACTTTTCCAAAATAAGATTTTTGTTCTTCACAAAAGGTATCAAAATTTCCTGTTTCATTTCTGGATTCTTGAATTTTTTGATTAATTACCATTTGTGTATTATTTTTGATTTTAAAAGCTTCATCATCAGTCAATGGACAATTATTCTTTCTAGAATATTGTGAAAAGAGCAGGGGATCTACAAATTTACTTTGATTATAGAATTCATCTCCATTTTCTAGTGCTGCACAGGTTGTTCTTACTGCATAGTAATATCCTTCATCTTTAAAAATTTGTTCACATCGTTTATTTGTCAATGTTTGAACAGGCTTAGTTTGATCTGATATTTTGTTATGAATATCATCGCTTTTACAAGCCAGATAACCCCCAACACATATTGCGATAATAATAATGCCTTTGATCGCATCGCATAGGCTCATATCATCTTTCTTTTTGGCTTTACCTGTTTTTCCGTCAATAGCTTCTTGGCGTAATCTCATAAATTCTTTTTCTGAAATTGCCCCTATTTTAAAAGCCGCTCTATTTCTTTTGATGTTGATTTAGCCATATTTTCCTCCTATTTATTCATTATCTTTAATAGTTAAATCGCCATACCGCCATTTATATCCGTCCCAAGAAATGAGATCCGGTAAATTTCTGGTAGTTGATGATCTATTTTTTCTTGGTTGCCCACTTTGTTTGAACCAGCAACTAAGCACCGTTCCTGCTCTTGGTACTAAAATGGTATTTTTATCATTCAATTCCGGTTGCATAAAATAGGTGAGCAATCTCTCGGGTTCTTTTAAATATGCTTTATATGCTCCATTGTTTGAAGGATAGGGGGTTGAAATGACTTGTCCTAACCAAATTTCTTGCTCACGAGTAATCAAAGGTAACTTATGGTGATTTCTAAATCGTGCGCTATAAGAGTTCTCTGAGATACCGCAATAGAGAATCTCACTATTATTACGGCTTCCTTTTTGCTTTCCTGTTCCTAGGTAAAGCCCTGTTTTATATTTCCATTCGGGACTTTCTAAAATTTCCTCCAGACTAAATGGTCCGAACCAATGAATCAATGTAAATGGATGTTGCATTTCTAGCTCTTTAAATAGGTAAATGTATATAAATGTACTATAACAGATATTTTTAAGAGAGTAAAACAGTTACAAAATAGCAATAAAAGATAATTTAGGGCTATAGAATGTCGAAACTTTCAGTAACGGAAACAGATAGATTGATTGGGAAAAGAATTCAGCAGAAACGTAAAGAAGTTGGATTAAGTGCCGCAGAATTATCAGAACAAATCGGTATTGCTCAACAGCAGCTTTCTCGTTATGAACGTGGGGAAAATAAAATTAATGTCTCTCATCTTGTTGAAATCGCCACTACACTTAATACGCCGATTGGTTGGTTTTTCATTGATTGCTTGTCCGATCAAATTGAAAATGGTAAGAGGATATTCATTCCTATCAACGAAAATGATGTTAAAAGCCGATTGAACCATCATTTAAATAATTTGAGCTTAGATAAACAAAGAGGGTTGTTGATTTTCTTGGAGACGGTGTTGTAAAAAATATTCAGTACAGAGATTAAGGCAAGAGATAAGCGGAAATTATAAACTTTTAAAGTTGTGATTAAAAAACGGTAAAAATACGAAATGAATAAAATATAAATTTCAAGGAAATGTAGAGACGTATTGCGTACGTCTGTTTACTAACCTCTTGAAGTTGCTTTAATTTATACCGGACATACGTAGTGTTAGGTTATTTAATATTGGACAGTTAATGATATTAGCATTTAATTTTAGCGATATTTAAAAACTAAATTTGTTGTGGCTTTTTGCCTCTACGGAATAAACTACAATCAATTTGTTCAACGTAATATAATAACAAAAAATAAACCGCACTTTTGTGCGGTTTATTTTTCTGTCGTCAATATTATTGAGCGGCTTTTAATTTTTGATAATAGCTATCATACAGCTCAATGGCATCATCCACATCAAGTTGCCATTGGCTTCTATCGATCACGTCTTGAGCAATAAAGGTTGCACGATCATCCGTTAATTCTTTTGGCAAACGTTTTAATGCCTTGAGATTAGAAGTGGGATAGCCGATTTGTAAAGTCAGTTTTTCTGCCACATCCGCACTCAATAGATAATTAATCAGCTTGTGTGCGCCTTCCACATTTTTAGCGGTTTTCGGAATGGCCAAATTATCAATCCAAAGCATTGTGCCTTCTTTTGGATACTGCATATCAATTTTTGCCCCTTCGTTTTTGGCAATGCGAACGGAGCCATTCCATAATAAACCGACTTCGGTTTCACCTGAAATAAAGCTGCTGGATGGGTTATCCGAATTAAATGCCAAAATATTGCCACGTAATTTAAGCAATTCTTGATAAGCCTCTTCCAAGACTTTTGGATCTTGCGTATTCGGGTCTTTGTTCATTTTTAACAGGGCGATATTGAACAATTCTCTTGGATCATCCAACATTTGCAAACGCCCCTTAAATTCAGGTTTCCACAGATCGCCCCAAGATTGAAATTGGGCGGCATTTTGCGTATCCGTGTTATAAGCAATGCCGGTCGCCCCAAATAATTGAGGTAAGGAATATTTGTTGCCTTTATCAAAAGGTTTATCCAGCATATTCGGATCTAATTCTTTGATAACGGGCAGTTTTTCGTGATCTAATGCCTTTAGCATATCTTCCCGAATCATTTTGGAGACAAAATAGCTGGTGGGGGCAATCACATCATAGCCACCGTTTTCACCCTGAGTTTTCAGTTTAGCGTACATGGTCTCATTTGATTCCAAACTGGAAACAATCACTTTAATCCCGGTTTCCTTGGTGAAGTTGTCCAGTAAACCTTCCGGCACATATTCGCTCCAAGTATAGAGATAAACCGTATTGTCATTCGCCATTGCGATATTGTGGGTGCTAAATAAAAATACACTTGAAGTGAAAAGTGCGGTCAATTTTTTCATAATTTTTTATTCTCCTTAATACAGAAAATAAAACCAGATCTTTCAAGTAAGATCGCCACACTCAAAGAGGGAAGAACCTTAGTATTTGAGGCTCCGTCATTGTAGGGTAACAAGGCGGATTTGCAACATTTTTATAACATTTAAACCGCCTTGGAAGGGGAAATGAATAGAGGTCTAATGAGTTTGAAGCCCCAAAAATCCCATAAAACTACGATGATTTTTGCAAAAATTGGGCAATTTTTTCCATTGCCTGTGTTCGGCGTTCGTCCCGTTCAAATAAAATCTCGTGTTTTGCTTGATGAATGAGCTCGCAATGAGCGTGAGGGAAAAGTGCGGTCAGTTTTTCCAAGGTTTTGTTATCCACGATTTTTTCTTTTTCCGATTGCAAAATCAGCACCGGTATTTCAATGCGAGGAAGAATGGCAGGCAAGCGTTTGATTGCACTCAGGCATAAATGTACCCAGCGGAAGGTCGGGCCGCCAAGGTGAAGATCGGGATATTTTCGGTTGATTCGGTTCATCCATTTCATACGGGTTTTGCAAAAACTCAGCTCATTTTGTTCAAGATGCGCCGGTTTATAAGCCCCTTTGCCGAAAACATAACGCGTCCCCTGCCCCAGTAAATTCATGGTGGCAATTATCAGCTCATCACGAATCGGCTGTTTTAACGGCACGCCAAAGAAAGGGGAAGAAAGCACCGCTTTGTGAATGTGATGATCGCAATTTGCCAAATAATAAGCAGCAATCAATGAACCAAGAGAATGGGAAATAAGATGTTGGGTTTGATAGTCAAAAAGCGCGGTCGTTTTTTCAACCACTTTTTGCATATCCGCCACATAAAAACGAAATTCATCTAAATGCCCTTTTTCCGGATTTTGTAAAAGCCGCTCGGAATAGCCCTGACCACGGTGGTCAAACAGCAATACATCATAGCCTTGATGATAAAAATCATAGGCAAGCTCCGACCATTTCATCATATTCTCCGCCCGCCCGTTCACCAAAACCATCAATTTTTTGACCGCACTTCCCTCGTGAACAAAATGGCGATAGGCAATACGAATATTGCCTTTCCCAACAACATATTGGGTAGGCACACTTTCAAAAAAAGGCAACAATTCCACTAAGGCAAATTGGCAAAAACGGGGTTCTCTTATCATAATCATGATTCCAACGGCTTTTGGATAAAAATAACGCAATTAATGGGCTTTTGTCATATTTTGATGTCATGCCATTATTCAGAAAAATCAGCCAAAACCGACCGCACTTTAAGGATTTGGGGGAGTCGGCATTATAGCATTTATTATTCCAAATTCGGCATTCTCTTTCCCTCAGATTTCATTCTAATAACGTTCAAGTTTCAATCAATTAAAGCAAGCCAAAGTATAAAATATTGCGCAAAAAAAAAACAACTTATAATCATTTTTTAACCAATTTAACGATTTAACCAAAGAGGAAAACCCAATGAAATTCAACAAAACCACCCTATTTTTCACCGCACTTTTTGCTTTTTCCACCGCCACGCTTAGCCCGGTGGCTTTTGCGGATAGTAAAAGCCAATTTAATCAAGCTGTAACGGCTTATGAGAATCAAAGTTATACAACTGCCTTTAATCTTTTTAAGCCTTTAGCAGAGCAAGGGCATGCAGCCGCTCAATTTAATTTGGGGTTGATGTATGCCAAGGGACGGGGCGTAAGACAAGATGACCACCAAGCAAAATACTGGGCAGGTAAAAGCTGTGAAAATGGCAACCAAGATGGCTGTGATATTTATCGTATTTTGAATGAGGGGGAAATAGTATGCGTAAAAAATTAGCATCATTTTTTGGTATGGCTGCCTTTTGGGCATTTTTAATTTTAGGGGGATGTATCGTTTTTCTACCCTATGTTGGCGTATATATCACTTATGTGTGTTTACCTGTGGGCATTATTGGTACGTTTTTTTGGTATTTATTGAGTGAGAAAGAAGATAGGTAGTCGATGAAAAACAATATTTTTAAATTTGATGAAATAGATAAGAGAGAAGGAAAAAAGTCAAAATGAAAACAAAGCAAGTTTTATGGTTAGCCGGCATACTCACTGTGGGTATTGGTGGCACAGTTTATTTTACTCAGTATTATCCTGAGCAAGCTGAGGTTCGTCAGTTGGAAAACCAAATTCAACGTGATTATTATGGTGGCATATTTAAATTATCTGATTCCGAAGAAAAAGAAATCGCCCCCGAGAGATTGAGAGTGCTGGCAGAAAAAGGCTATGCTGTCGCTCAATACGGATTGGCTGAGTTTTATAAGGAAAGTGAGAATAATACATTAGCAAAAAAATGGTATGAAAAAGCCGCAGAGCAGAAAATGGCTCGTGCTTATGTGGGATTGGCGGATCTCGAGGAAAACAAATCTGATAAAAAAGCCTTGTTAGAAAAAGCCTCAGCCTTAGGTGATGCGAAGGCTGATTATGATTTGGCAATTTCTTATTTGGAAAATGATGAACTCACCGCAGCAATGTTGGTAGAAAAATCAGCCAAGGCAGGTTATTTTCATGCAATGTCCTTATTATCCGGAATGTATCGAGAAGGAATAGGGGTAAAACAAAACTGGGAGAAAGCCTTTGATTGGTCGTTACAAACTTATCAACGGGCGAAAGCGTTAAATGTGGCAGCTGTTGATTTATCCATACCGGCTACGAAAAATACCAATCTTTTATTTGAAGATACTTATAAACAATTGGCAATTTTCTATTTGTTAGGGATTAGTACGGAGAAAAACGAAGCCAAAGCTCAACAGTTATTAGCAGAGAGAAATTCACTTGTACAAAACAAAACAGTGAAGAATATTCTAGAAGAATTATCTCTTGATGAATTAAAAGTCGAGATTCTGACTATGGATATTCCGAAAGAATATCAAGAACGGGTGGCAATTTTAAAGGCAGAAATGAACAGCAATCGTGATCCTGAATTTTGGTTAAAATTAGGTGAGAAAACGGAAGATCAGACAAAAGCCAAAGACTATTTTGGTTCTGCCTGCGATTTTGGTAGTCAGAAAGGTTGTGATAAATACCGTGAAATTAATGAAAAACAAATGAATAAATAACGAAAAAATAATAAACGGTCGGCTGTTTTCGGGTAAACAACTGACCGTTTTTACATTCGTGAGGGAAGATTACATTACATCACATCACCAACTGTTTCAAAATACGGCGAACCGGCTCAGCAGCACCCCATAGGAGTTGGTCGCCTACGGTGAAGGCAGAGAGGTATTCGCCACCCATGGCAAGTTTGCGTAAACGTCCGACCGGTACACTTAATGTGCCTGTTACTTTCGCCGGCGTTAATTCTTTTAAGGTTGTTTCTTTGTCGTTTGGAATCACTTTCACCCATTCATTGTGTGAGGCAATGATTTGCTCAATTTCCGCTAATGGTAAATCTTTTTTCAATTTGATGGTGAAGGCTTGGCTGTGGCAACGTAATGCACCAATACGTACACATAAGCCATCAACCGGAATTGGGTTGTCACTTAAGCCAAGAATTTTGTTAGTTTCGGCATAGCCTTTCCATTCTTCTTTAGTCTGTCCGGTTTCCGGTAACAGTTTGTCGATCCAAGGGATAAGGCTACCGCCCAATGCCGCCCCAAAGTTTTCAGTTGGGAAATCGGCAGAACGCATTTCTGCAGTAACTTTACGTTCAATGTCTAAAATAGAAGATGCCGGGTTGGCTAATTCCTCTTTCACCGCATCACGCAATAAGCCCATTTGGGAAAGCAATTCACGCATATTTTTTGCACCGGCACCTGATGCGGCTTGGTAGGTTGCCACCGAGATCCATTCCACTAAATCACGTTCAAATAACCCACCGATTGCCATCAGCATAAGGCTCACTGTACAGTTTCCGCCTACGAAAGTTTTAATGCCGTTTTTTAAGCCTTCATCAATCACATTTTGATTGACCGGATCAAGCACGATAATGGCATCTTTTTCCATACGCAATGCAGAAGCTGCATCCACCCAGTAGCCATTCCAGCCTGTTGCTTTTAATTTTGGATAGACTTCGTTGGTGTAATCGCCCCCCTGACAGGTGACGATAATGTCTAATTTTTTGAGTTCATCAATATCAAAGGCATTTTTGAGCTCGCCAGCCTCTTTGTCGGCGAATACCGGGGCTTTTTGCCCTGCTTGTGAAGTAGTAAAGAAAACAGGATTGATGTTTGCAAAATCATTTTCTTGCACCATGCGATCCATTAATACGGAACCGACCATTCCGCGCCATCCGATAAAACCAACGTTTTTCATAGTTTTTTCCTTTGTTAATGTTGTGTTTGAATGGGTTTATTAATTACAAGATAGTGCGGTCAAAATCAAGTGTTTTTATGATGGAGAGCAATAAATTTATGATCGGATTAATTGTTATCAATAAAAAATCCCCTTTCGGGGATTTTTAGCTATTTTTCAGTTTTTCTCGTGGTTTTTTTCGCCGTAGATTTAGCCTTAGATTTGACCGCACTTTTTTTCACGCCGGTTTTAGAGGTTTCAGCTTTTTTGTCTGCCGATTTTTTTACTGTAGCATTTTGCTTTGGCTTTTCGCTCAAATGTTCTGCTTTCCACTCGTTAAGTTTTTCCAGTAAGATTTTACCCATTGGGCTTGGATCGCCGGTAAAGAGGGTTTGCAAACCGTTATTTTCAATAATATGACGGCGTAAAGCCAGACGTTCTTCATGGTTTTCTGCTAAACGAATCGCTCTTTCTACATATTCATCGACGGTATTGGCAATGAGCCATTCAGGTAAACCTAAACGTTTAAATAAGCCTTCATCAATATGTTCATGCACTTCAGGCCCAGTTTTACAAATTCCCACCAAACCAAGGGTCACCATATCAATAATGCCGTTTGTATTCCCAAATGGGAATGGGTTTACCATCATATCGCAGTGATACAAAACCTGAAGATACTGATGGTAAGGCGAGTGAGCGTGAGCAGTGGCATCGTCACCTAAATAAGATTTAATAAAACGCTCAACATAAGGATGAGTGATACCGCTAGATTGCCCTAATGCAAAGTGGAAGTGGACTTTCACTTTAGCACGATCACGAATGGCTTTTAATGCCTCCAAGAAATAAGGATTTAATTTCATTGTTGTGGAGGCGATTCCGATATTCACGACTTCCGGCTGAGTGCGTAAGCGGTATTCCACATTCTGTGGTGCGAGGGCTGATGGCACATAAGGAAGCGCATCTTTTGGTAAACGTAACAACGTTTCGCTGAAACATTCTTCTGATCCCACATAGTCATCTTCAACAATCACATATTCAATAAAATCTGAATGGGTAGTCGCAGGGTGACCTAATGCAATGACTTGAATAGGCGCAAGGCGGGTGTTGCTGGCAAAAATAGTGGTGAGATCCATTCCGATACTTGGCATATAAAATACCGATGCGCCATTTTCTTCACAAATAGTTTTTAAAAACGTGAGTTTTCCGATAATGGAATTGCCTTCAATTAAGTGAAATTCATCAAAGACGGCACGACCGGCATCATCTACGGCACTGCCACCGATTCCAATTAGATGGAAACGCTCACGTGCCGCTTGCATAGAGGTCGAGTGGGTTCGATAAATTGAATGGGCGGAGTGGAAATGTTCTAAGAGAACAATCATTACCGGTTTGCCGTTACACTCACCTAATTTTGTTACATCTCGGTCTGTCCAACCTGAAGCGATAAGATGACGGCGGATAACTTGATTTAATGCGTGCTTAACATTATGTTTATTGGCGGCTACGTCATAACTACAATGCATATAGACATCGTGCGAAATACCGCTAGGTAGGTTATTTAGATTTTCAATTTGCGCTAATTTTTCAGGGAACCATTGCAAGAGGGTTGCACGTTTACCAAACGATTGTTCTGTACCAATAAAACGAGGTGACTGTAATGCAAAACACAGTGAGGCACAAAGCTCAGGATCAAGATTCCATAATGCATCCAAATTAAGATGAACATTTGATTCAGGTAAATAGAGAATACAGAATTTAACTAATTCTGATGTATCTAAGTGAATATTTAATGGATCTTGAGGTGTAGGATTACGATTATAGGTTTGTAAAATATGGTCTGCATTCACAAAAGGAGATGAAGCAAAAATCATATTTAGCCAACGTTGTAAAACAAAGAAACGCTGTGCTCCGGAAGGGGAAATATCTAATTGAGGATCGCTAAATAATTGAGTGATGGCAACTACCATTCGAGTGCAAAAGTAGATATTTTTTTCTTTGGTTAGGCTCTCAAGTTGCTGCGGAAAATCAATTTCAATATCTTGAATATCGCCAAAATTTGAGTCAATTTTACCCAGAATATCAAGTAATTCGACACAAGCCGCTTCATAGTTTTTAGCTGCAACCTCTTTTTCAAAACGCAGCACACTCGGTTTCTTCACTTCAGACACTTTACCCTCCTTCTCAATTTTTAACAGATTCCCCACAGATCGTATTCATCTGATTGGGTAATAGTGACTTTAATGACATCACCGACTTTCACATTGATGCCGTTTGGGTTATCGACATAAACTAAGCCATCAATTTCCGGTGCATCCGCTTTTGAACGTCCCACAATTCCTTCTTCATCAATTTCATCGACTAACACGTCCAAGGTTTTACCCATTTTTTGTTTTAATCGCTCGGCTGAAATTTCTTGTTGTAGTTGCATAAAACGATGGTAGCGTTCTTCTTTGATTTCTTCCGGTATTTGATCTGCCATCTCCGTTGCCGGTGCACATTCTACCGGGCTAAACTTAAAGCAACCTACACGGTCAAGTTGAGCTTCTTTTAAGAAATCAAGTAGTAATTGGAAATCTTCTTCGGTTTCACCCGGAAAACCGACAATAAAGGTGGAACGCAAGGTTAAATCAGGACAAATTTCACGCCATTTTTTTATGCGTTCTAAAGTGCGGTCAATACTGCCCGGTCTTTTCATTGCTTTGAGAATTTTTGGGCTAGCATGCTGTAAGGGTATATCTAAATAAGGTAGTAATATGCCCTCTGCCATCAGTGGGATTAAATCATCCACGTGGGGATATGGATAAACATAATGCAAACGCACCCAAATACCGAGTTTTCCCAATTGCTTACAGAGCGTCATCAAATCATTTTTGATCGGCATTCCGTTCCAAAATGATGTTTTTACTCCGCCTTCTTGGCGTTTTAAATCCATAGAATAAGCAGAGGTATCTTGCGATACAACGAGTAACTCTTTCACGCCGGCTTCGGCTAAACGTTTGGCTTCATCCAATACTTGAGTGATGGAACGACTTTCCAAATCACCACGCATGGAAGGGATAATGCAAAAAGTGCAACGATGATCACAACCCTCAGAAATTTTCAAGTAAGCATAATGTTTTGGTGTGAGTTTCACCCCTTGCTTTGGGACAAGGCTCGTGTAAGGGTTATGAGAAGGCTTAGGTACATATTTGTGTACTTGTGCCATCACGGCTTCGTAACTATGAGGGCCCGTTACTTCCAACACTTTAGGATGCACTTCACGAATACGATCTTCTTTTGCGCCTAAGCAACCGGTTACAATCACACGACCATTTTCTTCCAGTGCTTCGCCAATAGCTTCCAAGGACTCTTGCACGGCACTATCAATAAAACCGCAAGTATTGACAATGACCAAATCAACATTTTCGTAACTTGGCACAATATTGTACCCGTCTGTTCGCAGCTCCGTTAAAATTCGCTCGGAGTCAACCAAGTTTTTGGGGCAACCCAGACTTATGAAGCCAATATTTCCGGTTGGATTTTGCATAAATTTATCTCGACTTTAGCCATATTAAAGCACCTAATTCTACTCAATTTCAATACGAAAGGCGATCAATTAAAGGTAAAAAAATTGTAAAATTAGCTGTATTTTATTTTTCAACCCGTTAGAATTTTTACCCAATTTTATTAAGAATAATGGCATTATGGAAAATTCACCGCTTATTTTGACCGCACTTTTAAGTTCTCATCATTTGATTATTCTCGGAAAAATGTTTTTAGCCTTGCTTTTGGGGAGCATTATTGGTCTGGAACGTGAGTTAAAACACAAACCTGTCGGCATCAAGACCTGTTCGATTATAGCGATTACGACTTGCGTATTAACCATGGTTTCCATTCAAGCAGCGGAACATTATGCGCAAGTGTCAGAAAATATTCGTACCGACCCAATGCGTCTTGCTGCACAGGTGATTAGCGGGATTGGTTTTCTTGGCGCTGGCGTTATTTTGCATAAAAAGAATGATGCCATTTCCGGCTTAACAACGGCTGCAATTATTTGGGCTGCCGCCGGTATTGGTATTGCAACCGGTGCAGGCTTTATTTTTGATGCGCTGATTGCAACAGTGATGATTTTGGTTTCGGTGCGTTTCAGTCCGATGGTGCAACGTTTAGTAAGGCGTAAAGGTCGTAAAAAGAAAACTAAAATTATCATTCATCTCAGCTCATCGGCTTCTCTTGCTGTGATTACTAACTTGTTAATTCAAAACGATTACCGTATTGAAAATCTTTCGGTCAAAGATTTGGTTAATAACGAAGTTCGTGTACAAATTCGATGTTTTGCGATTGATAGCACGATGATTAAAGATATTTACACCCTATTAAAAACGGAAGAAGGGGTGTTGAGCGTGGAGTTGTTTGAAAATTAAGATTAGGGGGTAATTCCCCCTTTTTGTTATCTTAAAGTAGATTATCACTTCATTGCCATGCCACCCTTTACTTTTGATTGTTTTATGATCAGATATTGTTCATTCCTTTATCCCTTTCTTTCTTCAAGCACAATAAAAAATCAAACGTTCTCTCGTTAGTCAATATTTTCTTTACATTGCCATTCAAAATAATATGATAATCATTATCAATTTTATTTCACTTTAAGGAATACCATGTATAAAAATAGAATCGCACTTTTTATCTGTGCGACCTTGTATGCTACCAATACATTTTCAGAAGAAAAAATCACTGACAATCAATCCAATATGCTACCGGAAATTGTGGTATATGGAGAACATAATAAATCACTTTCCTCCACTCAAACGCTCACTTCCGCCGAGATAGAAAAAACGCCTACAAGCAATAATAACATTACCGATTATTTGCGTTCTAACCCGCATATTCGTTATGAAGACAGCGATCAAGACGGTTTTCAGCGTGGGGAAATTAAGCCGCAAAATATCTCAATTAATGGTGCGGATGCAAACCAAACTGCTTATTTTGTGGACAATGTCAATGTAAACAATGATTTAACGGTGGATAGTGAAATCTTTGACGGTGCAATGCAAGTCTTGCCGGGAATTAGCCATACACAGGCTTATTTTTTTGATGCCTCTATGCTTTCCAAAGTTGAAGTACATGACAGCAATATTTCTGCCAGTCTAGGTGGCTTTATGGGGGGAGCAGTGGTCGCCAAAACGAAACAATATAGCGGTAACGATAGTGTTTCACTCAAGTATCGCACAACTAATTCCGGTTGGGCAAAAATGAATGCCGATAATTCGGCACAAAATTTATTGGATAAAATCAGACCTGAAGCCGATGGTGTCGCCGCATTTCAGCCTAAATATCGCAAGCAGACGTTCAACATCGTTTTGGAAAAAGGTTTAACGGATAATTTAGGTATGGTGTTAGGTTATAGCAAACGCCATTCCCGTATCCAACAAAATCGCCTTATCGGCTACGACACCGAAGCTAAATTAAATAAACAAAATCATTTGCGTGATTCCGATAATTTATTGCTGAATTTCAACTTAGCGGCAAGTGAAAAAGATCGTTTTGAACTAGGATTCCGTTATTCCAATTATAAAGAACAAAAATATTACACGACCAATATTGATAGCGATGTTAGCGACTATCACCAAGCCTTCGGCACGACATTGGCATGGGTGCATTCATTTGATTCTGGCGTTTGGACAAATACCCTTGCTTATGATCGTTTCAACGATAAACGAAAATCCTCTTCTGCCAATGTAGAAACAATTTCTGTTTTTGATGAAAATGATGAGCAGCTTTACGATTATGAAAAAGGCGGTTATGGTAACAGTTCTCTGACACAAGATAATCTTCATTTCTCAACGGAATTTGCCGTTGATCCTTTTGATTTAGGCACAAGTCGCCACTCTATTTCCCTTGGTGGGATTTATCAGGCGACACATTATAAATTCCACCGACCTCAAGATGTTCGCCAAAAACTGATTGTTCAATCTCCGTTTTATCCATCGGAAAGCACCAGTATCACTTATAGCGGTCGTGCTAAAACCCGTTATCAAAATTTCTTCTTTTATGCGGAAGATTTAATCTCTTGGAAAAAATTGGAATTTCGCCCCGGAGTACGTATCGAAAGGGATGATTATTTACAAAACAATAATATCGCCCCACGTTTTGTGGCTAGCTATAAACCTTGGGAAGAAACCGGTTTAACATTAGGATTGAACCGTTATTACGGCCGCTCTTTCGCGTCATTAAAACTGACCAATGAAATTTTAAAAATCAATCGTGATACCAGCCGTGAATATCAAGCATTCAATTCACTAAAAACGCCTTATGCCGATGAAGTCAGTTTGGGAATAGAGCAAGAATTCGGCAATTTAGCATTTAAATTGAATTACATTCACCGCCAGAATAAAAATCGGATTCTATTAAAACGCGACGCCAACCGAGTAAATTCCTATCATAACGGCAGTGATTTCAGCGTGGATGTTTATACATTCCAAGTCAATAACATTGAACCTTGGAAATGGGGAAAAACCTACTGGACAGGTTCGTTAGGCTTTGATTGGCTGAACACAAAACGTGCCGATATTGGTCGAGAGCTTGATCCGAATGAGACTGTTTATCTTGATGGTAAATTAATGACCCGCCGCAATATGCTAAATAAAGTTAATAGCTCTACGGAAGATTGGATTGCCCGATTGGGTATGGATATAGCAATTCCCGATTATCACATCACTTGGTCAAATAAAGTCTATATGAAAGCACCAATTCGTAGTTATGAAGAATTAGACGGTAACTTTGATGACGATATTTCCCGTTATCGTTCTTATCATTACGGTCGTCATACTCAATGGGATTCCAGTATTCGTTGGCAACCGACCATAGTCGGCAATCACAGCGTTTATTTACAGATGGAGATCCTCAACGTATTAAATCAAACCCGCAAATCTAAAATTATTAAACCGATTTCAAGTCAGGATGAATACGGCATTTATACGCCCGGTCGTGAATTTTGGTTGGAAATAGGCTACAAATTCTAAGTTAATATTAATTTCTGCTACGTTAATACGAATTAGCGTAGCTTTTCTTTTTTATTTAAGCAAAAATGATGAAAAAACTAACCGCACTTTGTTTACTCTTTTGCACCTTTGGCTTGCTTATCGCCTGCCAAAGCAACGTCGATCCCGACACATTACCTTTTGATCCCGATATTAAACAGGGTAAGTTGGCTAATGGACTGCAATATTATATTTTGCACAACAGCGAGCCTAAAAATCGGGTGTATCTTCGTTTAGTGGTGAATGCTGGTTCAATGCACGAGGATGACGATCAAAAAGGTATCGCCCATTTAGTGGAGCATATGGCGTTTAACGGTTCGAAAAAATATCCCGAAAATACTATCATTACTGCATTGGAAAAGTTAGGCATGAAGTTTGCCCGTGATATCAATGCCTTTACCGATTTTGAAAATACCGTTTATACCCTAAATCTGGACGATAACAGCCCGCAAAAGCTCTCTCTTGCCTTTGATGTCATCAATCAATGGATGAATCATCTCACTATTTTGCCGAAAGACCTTGACGGTGAACGTGGTGTGGTCGAAGAAGAATGGCGTCGAAGATTAAGTCCAATGTTACGTCTCGGCGATAAAAAAAGTGCTATAGAAATGGTGGGATCACGCTATGTATTACGTGATCCCATTGGCGATATGAAGATTATTCGCCATATTTCCCGTGATCGAGTGGCGGATTTTTATCATAAATGGTATCGACCGGATAATATGTCGGTGATCGTAGTGGGGGATATTGACCCGAATCAAGTCAAAACCTTGCTGAACAACGCCTTAGCACAATCCGATCCACGCTTACAAACACCACTTGATAAAATCGACTTTTCTATCCCACTGATTCAGCATTGGAGGGTAGCAAGTGTTGCCGAACAAGGCACAAACATTCCGGCATTGGAACTCAGTTTTTTTGAGGAGGATAAACAGCAGGAAACTGTTACGGACTACAAACAAGATCTCATTCAGCAAATTGTGACCCGTTTGGTCAATTTACGTTTGCAAAAATGGGAAGAACATCAAGGCGACTGGTTGGACTCAGCCAATTTTTACCGTTCTCATCTTGGTAAAGAAACCCTACAAACGGTTTTTTCATTGCAATTATTCAATACGCATTATTTAAAAAATATTACCGCACTTTTTACCTTTATAGCTGAAATTAGGCAACACGGCTTTACTCAGGAAGAACTCAATGCGGAAATTACAAGGTTTCACCGCCTCAATGAAAAACAAAAAGAGATTCGTAGCGGCAGTTTAAAAATTGCCGACGAGCTGATTGCTGTTGCGGCAAATCATCAAATCACGTTAAATGCCAAAGATCGCTACAAACTAAACCGCCGTTTTTTAAATGAAATCAAGCTCAGCGATATCAATGAAACCTTTAATAAGACGTTAGCATTAAAAGCCAAATTATTATTGGTAACCCAACCTCTACCGGAACAAAAACTCCCATTCAATGCCACAGATATTGAACAGCGTTGGGAACAAATCATGCGTCAAACCCAAACTCCTTGGCAAAAGGAAAAACACCAAGCAAAACGACCGCACTTTTCCTCTGAAGACGGCTCATTGGTGTTGGAAAAACATTGGGATAAAGGCAATATTGATGAATATCGCCTGAGTAACGGGGCAAAATTGATTTACCATTACAGCGATAAAACACCTAATCAAGTGCATTTTAGAGCGGTAACAAGTGGTGGATTACGCACCGTGCCAAATCAAGATTATCATCTATTACGCACAGCGACTATTTTGGTCGATGATACCGGTGCAGGTGAACTTGCCTCTTCGGATATTAATCATCTTTTTGGGCAAAATCCCCTTGTGTTGGCAACGGTGATTGATGATGATAAGCAAGGTTTCACCGGCGTAGCAAAATCACAGGATTTGGAGAATTTACTCACGCTGTTTCGTTTAAAACTCCAATCCGCGCCGATTTCAGACAGCGCACTACAAAAATATCGCCGGGAAACGCAAGATTATTTCAAACAAATTGATGTGGAAACCAAATTTATGCAGGCGGTTTCCCGTTTACGCCAACCGAATATCGCCACCGCATATACTCAAAATCAAGCGGAATTATTGGGTTTTACTACGGCACAATTAAGCCAAATTTATCAAGAGAAGATCTTAGATAAAACGGATTTCACTTATTTCATTATTGGTGATATTTCACGAGATGATGTTGAAAAATTAGCAAAACAATATTTGGCAACGGTTGAAGTGAAAACACAATCTCGGGTTTATCAACCTACCCCTATCCATACACCGAACAAAACATTCTCAATGAGAGGATTAAGTGAACCACGAGCGGATGTGGAAATTTATCTTACTGCAGAAAACCAATGGCAAGCAGAACAAAAATACGCCTTAGACATTCTTGGCGATATCGTGCAAGAAAAACTACGTCTTGTTTTGAGGGAAAAAGCATCGGGTATTTATTCCGTGAATAGTTGGTTTAGTCAAGAATCCTATATGCCGCAAATTGAAGGAAAAATTGAATTTAGTTGTGCGCCGGAGAGAGCAGATGAACTGATTAAATTAACCCATCAAATTTTAGATGAGATCATTGAACAAGGCATTGATGAAACCTTGCTGCGCAAAAAACAGGCTGAACAGTTGCAACAAATTAAACGTCAGTTTGACTCATTGGTCTCGGTGGCAAGTTTAATTGAAGAGAGCTATTGGCAACAAGGCGATCCGCAATCAATTTATCTCTATCAACATTTAGAGCAACTTGCAAGTAAACCTAAGATTGAGGCACTTGCTAAAAAAGTATTGGCTAAACCTGCTCGTTTTGAGGCAATTTTACGCCAATAATTGACCGCACTTTAGACCATTAGGTTAGCCATAAAACAATCAGCCCCTTAAAATATCGCTATTTTGAGGGGCTGATCACTTATGTAAATTAAGCTAATTTTGCTTTCAGAAAATCAAATAATTGATCTTTTGCAATCATTTCTTTCTCACCGGTACGGCGATTTTTATATTCAATTTCACCGTTTGCTAAATTTTTCTCACCGATCACGATCATATGTGGAACACCGATAAGCTCCATATCCGCAAACATCACGCCGGGACGTTCTTTGCGATCATCAAAAATCACATCCACGCCTTGTGCTTGTAAGGTGCGGTAAAGTTCCTCTGCATATTGTTGGACACTTTCAGATTTGTGCATATTCATCGGCACAATTGCCACAGTGAAAGGCGCAATTTCATCGGTCGGCCAAATAATGCCCCGCTCGTCATGGTGTTGTTCAATCGCTGCAGCCACCACACGAGTTACCCCAATACCATAGCAACCCATCGTTACCACCATTGGGCGACCGTCTTCGCCTTGCACGGTGGCATTCATGGCTTCGGAATATTTTTTGCCCAGTTGGAAAATATGTCCAACTTCAATACCACGTTTAATCAGTAGCGTTCCCTTGCCATCCGGACTCGGATCGCCTTCCACCACATTACGAATATCCGCGATTTTCGGCAAGGCAACATCACGCTCCCAGTTAATATTAAAATAGTGTTTGCCATCAATATTTGCGCCAGCGCTAAAATCTGACATCAGGGCTACCGAACGATCGATAATCACAGGAATATTAAGATTGACCGGCCCTAATGATCCTACGCCTGCCCCAATTTTGGCTTTAATTTCTGCTTCATCGGCAAATTCAAAAGGTGATGCCACTTCCGCTAATTTTTCCGCTTTAATCTCATTCAACTCGTGATCACCACGAATGATTAATGCCACCAGTGGTTGCTCCTCGCTTGCCCCTTTGACGATCAACGTTTTCACGGTTTTTTCAATAGGCTGATTAAATTGTGTGACCAATTCTGCAATGGTTTTAGCATTTGGCGTATCAATCAATTCCATCGCTTTTGTTGGGGCAACACGTTCGCCTATCGCCACTGCTTCCGCTAATTCAATATTGGCGGCATAGTCGGATTCGGTCGAGAAAATCACATCGTCTTCCCCACTATTTGCCAACACTTGGAATTCATGGGAAGCGCTGCCGCCAATGGATCCCGTATCTGCTTGCACTGCACGGAAATCCAACCCTAACCGAGTGAAAATATTACTATAGGTTTGATACATCACATCATAAGTTTGTTGCAAACTTTCTTTATCGGTGTGGAAAGAATAAGCATCTTTCATGATAAATTCACGGCTACGCATCACACCAAAACGTGGGCGGACTTCATCACGGAATTTGGTTTGAATGTGGTAAAGATTTATTGGCAGCTGGCGGTAAGAGGTGATTTCACGACGCATTAAATCCGTAATGGCTTCTTCGTTTGTTGGACCAATCACAAAACCACGTTCACCACGGTCGGTAAAACGCAATAACTCAGGTCCATATTGTTCCCAACGACCGGATTCTTGCCAAAGTTCTGCCGGTTGTACCACCGGCATTTTAATTTCAAGCGCACCGCTTTTATCCATTTCTTCGCGAATCACCTTTTCCACTTTACGCAATACGCGCCAACCTGTTGGCATCCAGTTATAAAGTCCGGCTGCGAGAGGACGAATCATTCCCGCGCGTAGCATCAGTTGATGGCTGACAATGGCGGCTTCCGCCGGGGTTTCTTTTAATGTCGAAAATAAATATTGACTTGTACGCATTGAATTAACCTTAAATTCGTTAAATGAAGAAAAAATTGGTGGGAGTATAACAAAAAGTGCGGTCACAAAAAACGACGTTTTTTGAACGTTGGCTTTGCCAACGGCTCCAAGGAGTGAATAAATCACTTTGGTGATTTATGAATATTTTTAACCGCACTTTTTTGAAAGAAGAAATTAATTGGTTTTTAATTTATTCCAATATTTTTCGTAAATATCCACGGCATCACCCACATCACCTTGCATGATACCTTTTTCCACTTCTTCTGAAGGTGGGAACAAGGTTGGGTCATTTACCAGTTCAGGACTCAGCAAGGCTTTCACGCCTTCATTCGGCATCGAAAAGCCCATACGTTCCACTACCACTTTGGCATTTTCAGGACGAAGTAGGAAATCGATAAATTTGTGCGCCCCTTCCACATTTTTTGCGATTTTAGGGATGGCATAGTTATCCATCCAGAAAATCGCCCCCTCTTGCGGATACACAAATTGCAGGCTTGGGTTTTCTTTACGAGCGAGATAAGCCGAACCGTTCCAAATCATCCCAATGGTGGCTTCACCCTGTACATAAGGCACTTCCGGTGAGTCGGAGTTGAACGTTACCACATTAGGCAATAATTTCAGCAAACGCTCGTAGGCAGCTTTTATCTCCTCTTCATTTGTGGTGTTAGGCGATTTTCCTTCCAATAATAAAGCGATGTGGAACACTTCACGGGCATCGCTGGTCATCAATACTTTGTGTTTAAATTCAGGTTTCCAAAGATCCGCCCAGCTTGTGATGGTTTTCGGATCAATCTCATCTGCGTTCACTTCAATTCCGGTTAAACCATACACATAAGGTAGGGAATATTTATTCTCAGGATCAAATTCTTTATTAAGCAAATGTGTCGGAATCTGTTTTAAATTACTTAATTTGCTGTGATCAAGGGGTTGCAACATATTTTCCTTGATCATCTTATTCACATAATAGCTTGACGGGAATACCAAATCATAGCCGGAGCCGGTATTCTCCGTTAATTTTAGTTTGGCATACATTTCTTCGTTGCTCTCAAAGGTGGAATAAATGACTTCGACACCGGTTTCTTTGGTAAATTGAGCGACGAGTTCGGGCGGCACATAGTCCGTCCAGTTATACACATAAAGTTTGTTGTTGGCAAAAGCAGAGGCCGCAAAAAGTGCGGTTGCAGAAAGGAAAAGATTTTTGAGTTGCTGAGTAAGGGATTTTTTCAATTTATTGACCTCCTAGGGTAAAAGTAAATAAGAGCGTATACATGCGTGGGGCAGTATAGCATTTTTTTGTAAAGGGTTTGACATATTTCCCTATCAGAGTAAGATTTCGCCAATTTTTATCACCGAGAGGTTTTATGCTAACTTTTGCTCATCAAGAACACGTTCCTTCCTATTATTTTGATTCACGCAATCAAGATTTCCAACTTCCCGCTTTAACACAAATTGAACACGCCGATGTCTGTGTGATCGGTGCGGGCTTTTTTGGGTTATCCGCGGCATTAGAATTGGCGGAGAAAGGAAAAAAAGTCGTGGTACTGGAAGGTGCTCGGGTGGGCTTTGGGGCATCCGGTCGAAGTGGTGGGCAGGCGATTAACGGCTTTGAAGAAGGCATTGATGAATATATTAAACAAGTTGGCTTTGATAAAGCCCGTCAACTTTGGGAAATGTCGCTAGAGGCCATTGATATTATTGATGAACGTATCGCAAAGTATGGTATTCAATGCGACTGGAAAAAAGGCTATGCCACCCTTGCGTTGAACCATCGCCGCATGGATGATCTGATTGAAATGGAAAAAGCCAGCCACAAAAATTTTGGCTATCAAAATATGCAGCTTTGGGATAAGGCAAAACTCAAACAGCATCTGGGCAGCGATATTTATGTGGGCGGTTTATATGATAGCAATTCCGGTCATTTGCATCCTTTCAATTATTGCTTGGGATTGGCGAAAGTCTGTTTAGATCTTGGCGTGCAGATTTTTGAACAATCACCGGTGGTGGATCTCATCGAAAAAAACGGTTGTATTGAAGTGAAAACCGACCAAAGTGCGGTCATTTCTCAAGATGTTATTTTAGCCACCAACGCTTATATTGATGCACTCCCTAAATCTATTCACCATGGCATTAACCGAAAAATTATGCCGGTAGAAAGTTTTATTATTGCCACCGAACCATTAAGCCAAACCGTAGCGGATTCTGTGATTAACAATGGTATGTCAGTATGCGATAACAATCTGTTACTGGATTATTATCGCTTGAGCGCGGACAATCGCCTACTTTTCGGCAGCGATTCCAGTTCGGAAAAAGATATGGTCGAGGTGATGAGGAAAAATATGTTGCACGTTTTTCCCCAATTAGAAAATGTAAAAATCGACTACGGTTGGGCAGGCCCCATTGATATGACGATGAATTCCACCCCCCATTTTGGGCGAATTTCTCCTCATATTTATTTTGCACAAGGTTATTCAGGCCATGGAGTGGCGTTAACGGGATTGGCCGGCCGCATTATTGCGGAAGCGATTTTAGGCAATGATGAACGCCTGCAAATTTTTGAGGGATTAAAAGTGCCTTCTGTTTATGGCGGAAAATGGGTGAAAAATTTAGCCACGAAGATTGGGGTAAAATACTATCAGTTTTTAGATAAATATCGTTAAAAACAGATTTAAAATTGACCGCACTTTAATAGTGCTGATTTAATGAGTTTGCCAATATGACAGTATCTGTACAGATACTGTCATATCAATTAAAAGCGGCAGCTTTATGCGTTTCTTTAAAAATGAATTCTCAGCCCTAAACTAACCACATAGTCCGAATTATTAACAAAATTCCATTTTACTGATTCACCTCCCGAATAGCGGTATTTCGCCCCTTCAAGAAAAGCGACAACCTGACGATGTAATTTGTAATCTGCACCTAAAATCACCCCTTTTAATTTTCTCACCGTGAAATTTTCTTTTCCATTTTTAATGGGTGACCGGGCTTTACCCCATAAATAGCTGGCGAAGATTTTACTTTTCGGATTAAGTTGATATTTGGCAGCAATCAACCATTCTTCCACTTGACGGAATTGGGCATTACTTTGTTTGCCTTTTGATTCAACTTGTTGCCCCCGCCAGCCAAATCCGTATTGTTGATAATAACGGCGCTTGCCGTAATCTAACCCGACTGCGAAATCCTGATAGCGGAATGCCATACCGAAGCCTAAACTGCGATCAACATTCGTTTCTGATTTTCGCTGTCGGCTAACCCCCGCTTTGACATCTATTTTCCAATCTTGAAAAGCTTTATTGAAAAATAGTGCGAGGACATAGCCGTTGGTATTGGGTAGGTTTTTGACTTTCCCGTTTTTGTCGGTGGTTTGTTTCCCACTTTCACCAAAAATATAATCAGCTCCCAGTTTAAAACCATAGAAATCCTTCGATGTAAGGTGAATCACTTGGTCAGCTCGTTTAATTACTTTTTTTACATCAGTTAAGTTATAACTATAATCGGCAGTGCTAAGTAAATCACCATTCGTGGTTTGTTTACCGAAAGTCAATGTGCCTAATGATTTATGCTGAAAGCCTGCATAAAGATAGCGGGTATAAACTGAATCTCCGAGACTTTTATCGGTAAAACGCATTTCTACGTTACCAAGTGCGGTCAAATTTTCATTAATTTTATGGGTAAGCCGTAAACTGATACGAGAACTGTTATCGACCAAGTCTGTGGGAACACCTTGTTTATGTTGTAATTGAAAGCGAAGTGAACCGCGTAAATCTATACGGGAATTTTCTTGTTGGTAGAGCGGGACGGCAAAAGAAGAAGAAATAATGCTCGAAACCAGTAAAAATAAACATAGTTTTTTCATCAGATTTACCTTATAAAAAGCATGTTAAGCCCTTCCCCGTTTTGCTTTTAAACGGGGAGGGATGACTCGAAAAATTGTAGGTTTTTAATGATTATTGGAAACGTTGAAAATCAGTGAGAGTAAATAATCCTATTGAACGAGCAACATTGACATAGGTGTAAAGCGCTTCAATATGTTTTTTCTCGGCACTTGGTGGATTACCGCCACCTACGCCATCAATCTTGAGTGGATAGCCCACATAATCAGCGTAACCTTTTAGAACAGCGGTGGCTCTTGGGATATGAAGTTGAGTCCCTATACCGAGAATAGTATGCAAGTTATGTTGCTTAAATAGTTTGACCATACCAATTGCATTTCCCGGCGTATCACGGGCAATTGGATCAAGTAAAAAACGGTTTGGATTTACCCCATTTTCTTTAAGCCATTTTGCCATCACATCGGATTCTGCATAAGGCGTTTTAACCGGCCCACCACTTAGCACCAATTTGGCATTGGGATATTTTTCCGCCATTTCCTTGGTTTTTTCTAAACGTTGTAATAAGCCTTTTGAGGGTGAGCCATCCGGATTGGGGGATTGCCCGAATACAGCAATGGCATCAAATGATAATTGGCTTTGAGGTTGGTCGGAAAACGATTGTTGTAGAATACTTTCGGTGAAACGAAAAAAATCACGCATAGCCTGTGAGGCTTGTGGCGAACGTTTTTCCAAGGCATTTAAACGTTGTTTCACTTGTGTCTCATCTTCCAGCGTTTTCGCCGCCAAAATACTGACGGCAAGTGCATGTAAATCATCTGGTTTACGGCGCAAAATTTGATCTAATTGGGAAAGCGCGGGGCGGTAGTCTTTATTAATGAGATAGGCTTCGGCCTGAACACGGTAACTATTAAGATAATCGGGAGTTTGTTTCACTTTTTGATCTAAAGAATGATAAAGTTTCTGCCATTCCCAACGGCGAAAAGCTACCACATCTTCTCTCAAGTAAGGATCATTCACATAATCTTCTGCATATTTTACTACAAGATTCTCTATCGGTTGCCCACGCCCGCTTTCTTTACCTAGTGGTGCACTGATACTGTCCGATAAGGTCAATCCAAGAGGTAAAATCGGTTGAGCATTTTGCACGCATCCAGTTAGAGAGAATGCGCCCATTCCCAATAAAAGTGCGGTTAAAATTTGGCGGGTTTTAAACATTTTCATGGATCACTCCTTAACAATATTCAGTTTGGGAATAATGAAGATAATATCTTCATTTTCTATCGCTTTAAATGTTGTAATCATCCTTCATAAAAAAGAATTGATAATTCGGATTTTCGCTTAAACAAAGCTGGCGTAAATCAAGTTGATGCCTTGCTATTTGTTTAATAATATTCATCAACATTTTTAGCTTCTGAGTATTCTGATTAATATTAAGATTAATTACCATAAAAACAATTTCACTATGTAAAGTGAAATCTTCACTGTCGTGAAAATAGTGAATATCAAGGGTTTCTTCTTTTGCAGATAAATTACAATAAATACCTATTTTTTGTTTTTTAGATAAAATATCTAAACATAGATAATATTTATCTTTCTCTAAGTATTCTTGAATAGGAAATATGTTGAGCTTGTATTCTTTAGGAATAGGGCTAGGTGTGATTTTGGGTAAGATTTTATCATATTGGTAGGTATGATAGAAAATAGTAGAAAGTGAGCTAACATATTCATTCTCCTTCATATTATCATCAGCATAATAAATAGGAGAATAAGGAATATCCATATTTTTACCATAGCTATTACATAAGTAATAGTCATAATCGAGATTTTTATTTAAGTCCAGTTCATAGAGCATCTTTGTATCAATTTTAAGTATCTCATCACTAAAATAATTTCTCAAATTGAATTTTATTTGTTGAGTACTTAATCTGCCATTGATTGAGATAATAGCCAGTTTAAGTTTTTTCTTATTCAATTTTATACGATTGAAAATACCGGAAAGTACATCAAAAATAAAATAATTCTCACGCTGTGAGAATTGATAATAATATTTTTGTTTAAATACCTTGTTTAAACGTTCAACAACTTTCAGTAGTAAAGGGTTAGATTGAGTAATATTTGTATTGTAAAAACCAAGATCCACATCATCCGATATGCCAAGTGAAATTTTCATTGTAATCGGAATGAGTAATTTAAACAGATCCTTGAAGCCTGTGTGATCCGTTGAAATATCTACATATAAAATAGCGGTGATTTCATTAAAAATAAATTGATGAATTTCAGCGGTTTGTTTGATGAGGTTATTGTAGTTTTCCTTACTGCAATCAGCATAACGGTAAAGATCATTACTCATAATGAGAACATAAGTGAGAAAACGTATTACTTCCGGGGAGAAATAGTAAGCTATATCTTCTTTTTGTAGATTTTCCAACAGTTGGATTAAAAATAGATATTCTTTTGTTTTCTTATAATGGAAGGGTAGGACGGGTAAATCAATACGATAATCTTGTTGGCGATCATATTGGTGATAAAAATAGATTAAATATAATAAAAATCTTTCTGCATAAATATCGGAAAGTAAAATTTCAGATTGAATTAATGTTTTATTTAATATAAGTCGAATTTTTTCTTTGTTAGGGTGGATGAAAAGTTGATTAAATTGAGGTATGAAAAAATTTGGTTTCGTTTTATAGTTAAAATACTTATACATTCTTATTGTAAGCATAATTTTCTTAAAGGTTGCCCCTTCAACTTTTATACCATAATAAGGCTTGCTTACTAATTTTAAATCATACTTTTCAAGTGTTTTTCTCACTTGATATAACTCTTTACTTAATGAGCTATTAAAACTTAAGAATAGTGCTTCTTGCAATTGCTTAATTTTAATATAGTGTTCACTGGAAAGTAATCTACGTAGAATATAATTCACCCGATGTTCAAATTTATTATTAATATTAGAGAGTTGCGAGATTTGAAAGTGAGAAAGTAAGGCATTGGCGAGTTCGTCTTGCTCGATATGTAATTTATAACCATAAGCCGCTTTAGACAAAATAACAACATGATATTTCTCTAGCATTTCTTTCAAATATTTAATGTCATTTTTTATTGTTCGGCTACTTACCTGTATTTCAGTTGATAATTTTTCACTATTGATATATTGATTACTTCTCAATAGTAGTAAAAAAATCGCTTTATACCGTTTGTTTTTATCTAATATCCTTAAAATTTGACTGATGTCCATTCAATTTCCTTTATTTTAAAGAATTAGGGCTGCCTGAAAGAACAGCCTCTATTTAACTTTAATCAAATGATTGATTTATAATTTTAGTCATTTTGGCTTCAATATCCGAATATGCACAAAATCCCAATTCGTTTTCATTACATTGTTCAAAATGGAGTTGTACCGCTTGTGGTGGGGTTGCTAAAGTTAATACTTTATCTTTTTGAATTTGCTCAATACTTTGATAAATGTACTGTGTATTCACCCATTTTGTATTATTCTTTTTATCCCGCCAAATTTCAAAAAAGACTTTTCCTCCGATAGGCGTAGATTCATACTGATTCGGCAAACGGTATGATTTTACCCCCAATGCTCCAAGTAGAGTAATAATATTGGTATCATGTCCGACCAATAGACTAATCGTTCTTTGGGAATTGTACAATTCTTGCTGTATAAACACCGCTAAGGGCTGGGCTAGGTGACTTGCAATGAATTTTTCCCCTCTTAAAATGGCGAAGTATTCATTTTTAATCTGATTGATGGTTTCCCACTTTTCAGGTGTTAATTGGCTGAGCATTTTCGATGAAGTTGAATTTGCATAGAGCTCAATTAATAAATTATCTACGATAGTTTTCCCTAGACGTAATGTTCCTGATACTCCCACTTCTTTTCCTTTTTCTACCTTCAGTTTCCCCTCTTCAGAGAAAAACTTACAATCATCTCTCCCTTGACACTGTGAAGATTGAGCATAATTAATGACCTCACCGAGAACTTTATACGCTGTTTGTAATTTTTGATGAGCTTGTTTTAATGTAATGCGTGAAATAATTGCTTGTTTGAAGGTTTCGCTACCATTACGCACAATGGGATTAAATACCGAATCCATTGTACCAAGAGCTACATTATTTACCGGATGAATACCACAACCAGGGAAAAGTCCTAATGTTAATGCTTGCCCGGTTGCTAAGGTTCGCTGAAGGCTATTGGTATAAATCAACACTTGTTCCGGCGGTAAACATTGGTTGATTTTTGTTAAACCTTGTTGATTGAGGTAGTCTCGAATATAACGTCCAAATTTAACTTCCAAGTCTGCCCCTTTGGACATCAATTCTCCCGGCGCTTCTTGCCATGCAGTCCATTGATAAGGGGTGACTTGTGTAAGTTTACTATCAGATTTGATAATTGGCGTTCTGACTCCGTGTCGGCTGAAAATAAAGACCTTTTCCAACTGATAGTCAGTATTTGACGTAGTACGAACAGTGCTTGCCGCATAATTTGATAAAAAGCTCATAGCATATAGTAGTAGAAGGCAGGATTTTGTCATGTTAGACCTCAATGATTGAGTAGTGCGGCATAATGCAAAAATATCGGCAAAATTAACCGCACTTTGAGAAGATATTGTCCGATTATTCAAGATAATCCGCTTGTAATTGAAGGATTTCCGCACGACTGATACCAAGCTGTTGTTCGGCATAGTATTGAATTGAACCATATTGTCGCTCAATGGTATTGATCGACATTTCAATAAACTCAGGTTTGGTATCAATGAGCGAGTAAAGATAATTCAATACTTCTTGATCTTGAGTGATTTGGCGATAAACCGCCATTTTCTGTCGATTGCGTTCTAAGCGATTGATATGGGTCAGCATATAATCATCAATTATTTGATTCTTATCGACTCCTAAAACCCCTAACAGTAACATTGCCCCAAAACCGGTGCGATCTTTCCCTCCACGACAATGCTGTATAAAAGCGCCACCTTTCAGATTCGCGGCAACTTTTAACATTGAAGCAAAAGCCTGTTGGCATTCCGGCTTTTCCACAAAATTTTTGTATTGTCTCATCACAATATCATCATAATGTACCAAACTACCGTTTTGTTTCTGCTCAATGATTTTATTCACTAAATTTTCATCTTCGTTTTCCTTTGATGAGGTGAATTGTGCTGCCAATTCTGCCGTATGGGCATTGGGATCAAACTGGTAAATTTGCTCCGTTCCAATAATCTTATTGGGGTATTTAGCAATTTCATTGGGGCTACGATAGTCAATTACCGCCTGAATGTTGAGTGGTTTTAACATTGCTATCCCATTTTCGCTCGCATTGTATAAATGATCGGAACGATAAAGCCGTTGCCATTTGACTTTTCGATGATCCCGTGTGAGATACCCACCCATATCACGAAAGTTATTCATTCCTTCTATGGAGAGGGTTCGTAACTGGGCTTGCTGTTGTAAATTTGCCGTCATTTTACTAATACTCCCAAATATACGAGGGCGATACAGAGTAGCATTGTGCCGATAATTAATGTGGCGGCATATTTACCATTGGTTTTCTTCAGTATTGAATAAATCCCCACCGTCACTAATAAACTGAACAAACCGGGCATCACTTTATCAAACATTTCTTGGAGTTTGATCGTATTTTCACCGACACTAAATTCGACACCGAATTTCACCCTCACAACCGAAGCGATTAAAGCGCCAATCACCATTAGCCCCACAACATTCGCCATATTGCTGACTCGTTGTAAAACATTGCTGTTACCGTTAATCATATCCATACCTTTATGGTAACCATAATGGATGCCGTAATATTTAGACGCAACATTCACAATATTGTAAAGCAGGAACATTAAAATTGGGCCTAATACGCTACCATTTAGTGCTAGTGCCGCACCGATACTGCCACAGATAGGTAACCAAGTGAATTTCAAAATACTGTCGCCTAATCCCGCCAGCGGTCCCATTAAACCGGTTTTTATTGCAGTGACCGTTTCTTTTTCACTTTCTTGGGTGGACTCTTCCACCGCTGCGGCAATACCTAGAATCAGCGCATCTGAATTGACATGGCTATTAAAGAATTTTAGGTGACGCTTCATTGCCTCTACTTTCTGTTCTTTAGGCTTGTCTTGATAGAGACGTTTTAAAACAGGAATGAAACTTGATAGAAAACCGATTGCCTGCATAGATTGATAATTGTTGGTGACATTGAGTAACTGCATTCGCCAGAAGACTTTGTTTAAATCTTGTTTCGTAATTTTGTGTGAAGTTTGTTCGGTCATAGATCATAATCCTCATCATTAGTATTTTGATTAGAAACTATCGCTTGAGTATTTTTATGAATTGCTAAGTCATAAATTAATGCTAATGGTAAAGCGATCAGCGTAATCGGCAAGACGGATAATTTAAGGTAAACGGCTAACGTAAAACCCGCGACTAAGAAAAGCCAAAGTTCTGCTTTTTTCAACATCATTAACATGAGTAAACCAATGCCGATAGAGGGAATGATTTTGCCGGCAACATTCAAACCGGTAATGATTTTATCCGGTAATTGCGCCACGATTTGTGCAATTAAATCCGCACCGAAATAGACGGCTAAAAAGGTAGGTACAGCGCGAATCAAGAAAGCGATTATCATCGGAATATATTGAATCCGAAAAATCTTATCGAAATCCCCTTCTTCTGCCCAACGTTCTGCAATTGGATTTAGAGCCACAATGCCAGAACGGTATAAAATCAAGAGCTGCTGAGCAAGTAACGACGTTGGAACGGCAAGAGCGATAGCTGCTTCCGTACCTCCGGCGGCAATCCCTAATGCGGTGCCAATTGCAGTGCCTGAAATCATATCCGGTGCAGAATAAGCTCCAACATTGCCTACCCCCATCCACATCACTTCTAAAGTTGCACCAATTAAAAGTGCGGTTTGTAAGTCGCCCATAATCAAGCCGACAACTGTTGCGATCAATAGTGGTCGTCTAATCATTTGCGTACCAATATCGTCAATTGCACAAATGCCCGCCCATAATGCAACGAAAAGTGCAGCTATCATTTAATCACCTCCGTCAAGTTGATTTTTTCATCGTTTGGTACCATTTGAATAGTAACCGTAACCTCTTTATCCAACAGTTGTTGGAAAGCAGAACGCTCTTCGTTAGTCACCGATAAAGCTTTGGTTAATTGAGTTCTCCCCTCTTGAAAACGCATTCCGCCAACATTTAGTTCATTAATAGGAACGCCGGCATTGACGGTTGATAACACATCAATGCTGTTAGTGAACAGCAACATTGTGCGTCTGCTGAGTCCTTTTGTTTGATAAATTTCTGCAAATTTTTCAATCGTAAGTACGACGACTTTGATACCTTGCGGTGCTGCCATGGTCAAAATATTTTTTTGGGTTTGATCTATCGCTAATTTATCGTTTAGCACCACAATTTGTTCCACTTTGAATAGATTGACCCAAGTTGTGACGACTTGGCCGTGAATCAAGCGATCATCAATACGACTAAAGCAAATCATCTTCATCCTCCTGTTTTTGTAGGTCATTGAAATCTCGAATGGTTAATCCATTTTGATAGGCATTTTTAATGAGTGATTTCATTTCATCAAATGGCAAATCACGATTCATGACTACATCTAACAATAGTGGTAAATTTAAGCCACAACAGACTAAGATGTTTTCTTTCGTGAGTAAGTGAGAGGCCAAATTCATAGGGGTACCACCGAGAATATCGGTTAAAAAGATAATCCCCGATTGTGTATCTAATGCGTCAATTTTTTCTTGTAGCTCCTGTTTTAAATGAGCCACATTATCTACGGTAAATACTGATAAGGTATCGAAGTTAGTTTGTTTCCCTACAATTAACTCCGCACTTTCTATTGCAGCCTTAGCAAAATTTCCGTGGCTCATTAACATTAGGGCAATTTCTTTCGGCATTGTATTTTTCTCCATAAGTTTAAGTATTGATTACAATGTAGGAGAAAGTTGCTAGAGACTCAATTTTTAGCATTGCACGATATATCGTGCAAACTAAATCTTGGTGACAGAGAATGCAGAGTAGATTGAGAAATAGCTAATTGTCTTAAGTTGGTACAACTTTGCCAATAAAAAGAACTTGATGGAATCGTTGCCCAATATAATATTCTGTTCGCAACGCTGAATGAATGCTCTTAGCACCAAACAAATTTTCCTCATAGATAAAAGAAACCAAGTAGCCAGCATAGTCCATTAGAAATGGTAAACGTCCACCAAGTAAATAAAGTCAAGGCTTAATATCCCTCAAAATAGGGTTTTGCATTGAAATCAGTGTTTCGGTAGATTGAATTTCATCAATTAATTGAATTTTCGTGGCGAGAACAGAATGTAATTCAGCAATGGTGTGGGTCATGACTTTGATGAAAATTGAGTAATTTCCCGTTGTATAATAGGCTTCTACTACTTCATCAAAGGTTTCCAGCTTTTTAATCACTTTCTCATAATCCTTCGCACTTTTTAAAATGATCCCGATAAAGCAGCATACGTCATAGCCGAGTTTCCGTTCATCAATAATCACTTTTGTGCCTTCAATAATGCCGGATTGGCGCATTTTTTCCACACGAACGTGAATGGTGCCGGGACTAACGCCAAAATTTTTTGCCATTTCCGCATAGGGTGTGCGTGCATCTTTAGTCAGTACACGCAGAATTTTTTGATCAAGGTTATCAATATTGTGCATAAAATACTCTCCTTTAGAAGTTATCTAATAAATCACTATTTAATTAGATAGTATTTAAATTTATTTTGAATGTAAACAAAATGCTTGAATAATAATTATGATTTGTTGAATAATAGTCAAAATTTTACTGGTTATTAAAACAGGCGGAAAATATGAAGAAAACATTTATTTTACAACAGCAAGAAATTAGTTTTGTAAAAAATACTTTTACTCAAAACCTAATCGAGCAACTGGGTATTATTGAGGTTCAAGGACCAATTCTTAGTGAAGTGGGCAATGGAATGCAAGATAATTTGTCAGGTATTGAGAAAGCGGTTCAAGTCCACGTGAAATGTATTCCGAATGCTGTGTATGAAGTGGTTCATTCTCTAGCGAAATGGAAACGCCATACTCTTGCACGTTTTCACTTCAAAGAAGGCGAGGGGCTATTTGTTCATATGAAAGCATTGCGTCCGGATGAAGATTCTTTAGATCCAACCCATTCTGTTTATGTGGATCAGTGGGACTGGGAAAAAGTGATTCCTGCTGGTCGCCGTAACTTTGCGTATTTAAAAGAAACCGTTAATTCAATTTATCGTGCTATTCGTCTCACAGAACTTGCCGTGGAAGCACGTTTTGACATTCCTTCCATTTTGCCAAAACAAATTACCTTTATTCATAGTGAAGATTTAGTCAAACGTTACCCTGATCTTTCTAGTAAAGAACGTGAGAATGCAATCTGTAAAGAATATGGTGCAGTATTTTTAGTGGGTATCGGCGGTAAATTATCCGATGGTAAACCACATGATGGACGTGCACCGGACTATGATGACTGGACAACAGAATCCGAAAACGGTTACAAAGGTTTAAATGGTGATATTCTTGTTTGGAATGAACAGCTAAATACCGCATTTGAACTCTCCTCAATGGGAATTCGTGTTGATGAATCTGCACTTCGTTTACAAGTAGAACTAACCGGCAAAGAAGATTGTTTAAAAATGGATTGGCATCAAGAATTGCTAGACGGAAAATTACCTCTCTCAATTGGCGGTGGAATTGGTCAATCACGTTTAGCCATGTTCTTATTGCGTAAAAAGCATATCGGTGAGGTTCAATCAAGCGTATGGCCAAAAGAAATGTTAGAGCAGTATGAACATATTCTCTAAGGTATAAATCGCTATAATTGAATAGCCGATAATCATAGTCGCCCCTATCTAAGTTCGGATAGGGGATTTTTATTTAGGTATGATTCGCAAAATAGTTGTCACGCCTCCAAAATCAATTCAAAAACTGACCGCACTTTTGATACTGAGCATCAAATCTCCCTAAAAAATAATCCAAAATTGGTATCAATTTTCAAAAATGAGATCTAGTTAACATTTTTTTTTATTGGCTTTCTTTAGAATAGCCTTAGATTAAATCTTGGACTTTTATTGATAGAGGTGAGTTATGACAGATGTAAACAAAGTAATCAAACAACTTGAGACATTAGGCATTTATGATGTAAAAGAGGTTGTTTATAACCCAAGCTATGAACAATTATTTGAAGAAGAAACCAAGCCGGGTTTGGAAGGCTTTGAAAAAGGTACATTAACGACTACGGGTGCCGTGGCTGTGGATACCGGAATTTTTACCGGTCGTTCACCAAAAGATAAATACATTGTATTAGATGAAAAGACCAAAGACACTGTGTGGTGGACATCTGATGCAGCAAAAAATGACAATAAGCCAATGAATCAGGCTACTTGGCAAAGCTTGAAAGATTTGGTGACAAACCAGCTTTCTCGTAAACGCTTGTTTGTAATTGATGGTTTCTGCGGTGCAAGCGAACAAGACCGTATTGCGGTGCGTATTGTGACGGAGGTAGCGTGGCAAGCCCACTTTGTGAAAAACATGTTTATCCGTCCGACAGAAGAACAATTAGAAAATTTTGAACCTGACTTTGTAGTGATGAATGGTTCCAAAGTGACGAATCCAAACTGGAAAGAACAAGGATTAAACTCTGAAAACTTCGTTGCGTTTAATTTAACGGAACGTATTCAATTAATTGGTGGTACTTGGTACGGCGGCGAAATGAAAAAGGGAATGTTCTCCATTATGAACTATTTCCTCCCTCTCAAGGGCGTAGCGGCAATGCACTGCTCTGCGAACGTGGGCAAAGAGGGAGACGTTGCTGTCTTCTTCGGTTTATCCGGTACAGGTAAAACCACACTTTCAACAGATCCAAAACGTGAATTAATCGGTGATGATGAACATGGTTGGGATGATGTGGGAGTCTTTAACTTTGAAGGGGGATGTTATGCGAAAACTATTCACCTTTCAGAAGAAAATGAACCGGATATTTATCGTGCGATTCGCCGTGATGCATTATTAGAAAATGTTGTCGTACGTACTGACGGTTCGGTGGATTTTGATGATGGTTCAAAAACAGAAAATACCCGTGTGTCTTACCCAATTTATCATATTGACAACATTGTTAAGCCGGTTTCCCGTGCAGGTCATGCAACTAAAGTGATTTTCTTAACGGCGGATGCGTTTGGCGTGTTGCCACCGGTTTCTAAATTAACACCGGAACAAACCAAATATTATTTCTTATCGGGATTCACCGCGAAATTAGCGGGTACGGAACGCGGTATCACTGAACCGACACCGACTTTCTCTGCGTGTTTTGGTGCAGCATTCTTAACGCTTCATCCGACACAATATGCAGAAGTGCTGGTGAAACGGATGCAAGCTGCTGGTGCAGAGGCCTATTTGGTGAATACCGGTTGGAATGGTACAGGTAAACGCATTTCTATTAAAGATACTCGTGGTATTATTGATGCCATTTTAGATGGCTCCATTGAGCAAGTAGAAATGGGTGAGTTGCCAATCTTTAATTTAGCAATTCCAAAAGCTTTACCTGGTGTAGATCCTACTATCCTAGATCCTCGCGATACTTACGCAGATAAAGCCCAATGGCAAGCAAAAGCAGAAGATTTAGCCGGTCGTTTCGTGAAGAATTTTGAAAAATATGCAACCAACACAGAAGGAAAAGCATTAATTGCGGCAGGTCCTAAGGCATAATCGTTGTAAAAAACCGCCCGTAAAACGGGCGGTTTTTAGCCTGCCCTATAAGGTCCTAATACTTCACATGCCCCTCGAAGTACACGAAAAGATCGACAACCTTACAATAAATCTATGGGTTATCTTTTCTCAAGGGGACTAACATATTTTTCTTCAATAAATTATCCTGAAGCATATCTTCCCTTTCTTGATTTCTTATATATTACTTCAACCACTTTGGTGTTTAACCCTACCGGACTTACATAGTACCTCTTTTCCTAATCGGGACTATTTCCATATTGATATTTTAGATTCGCATGTGCCTTTCAAATATCATCAACGAAGATTTACCTTTCAGCTATCCTATAAAACTTGATAGTGCCAATTTTTTAGGAATCTTCAAAAGCATATAAATTGTAGAAGCTCAACCCCAGTCAGACAGACCCCGTTTAAAATTAGGTAGCTGTCAAATTAATTTGAACTTAAATTCTTTTCCGTCCAAATTCGTTTTCCATCAACTAATATTTCTATTGATGTTATACCACAATACATTTTTCCTTGATAAGTTCAATGATAGTTATAATGAACCAACCATGCATCCAAGTCAGCTTGTAATGTACTCAAATCCGTATAAATTCGCTTTCTGAAAGCAATTTGATAAAACTCATGCAAAATGGGTTTGTGAAAAAGTTCACGGATACCACTTGCCTGTGGATGTTTTACTTTCGTTTTTGTATAGTCAATATCATTAAGCATGCCGATGTAGTCGGTGTTTTCATGGTGTGAGTTTGGCAAACAGTCTATAAAGGTTTGCTGATAAGTTCACCCAACACCTTTAAGACTCACCGCATAGAAAGTATCCTGAGTACCAAAATAGCCCGGATACACCATTTCAATTTCACCATAAGCAAATTCATCTTCTTTTTACTCTCTAAGGCTTAAACTTGGGATTCATTGAGAATAATACCTTGTTCGGTAAACAATTCCTCAAGTGCGGTCAATCTTTGTTTGAAATTAGCAAAATTATGTCTTAACCAAATAGAATGGAGCATCATCTGCTAAAACTAAAATACCTTGTTTACGTCATTCATTGCTCACATGAACTTGACCAAAATCTGGATTATCTAAGGCAAATTGAAGCGCAGCTTACTCTATGGATTCATCGACACAATTTTTTAAGTTAGGAAGGAGGCGATTTTGACTAAGCAAAGCCTGAACAGCACCTTACTCGGCAGTAGAGATATATCCGTTCCCCAGTTCGTCGACTAAATTGAGTAAAGAGCTGTCTTGCGTTTAAATAGAGGATTGTTAGAATAAAATACAAGCGTCCCTTTTATATAGATTGAAGTTGACGCTCACATTCTAAACGGGAAACGCTCACTTTTTATTGTGATTTGTCTGATCTTCTACAACTAAAAGGACTAACCCCCGAGAAATACAGAACTCACTCCTGAATTAAATGAAGCTAACTTTTTGAGGCAAGTTCACTAGCTCGCTGTTTTTCTTCTCCTTTTACTTCATCCCATAAAATATCCATTTCTATCAAAGAGAGACTTTCTAGTTTTTCCCCCTCTGCTTTTACTTTTTGTTCAATTTTACGGAAACGTCTCTCAAACTTAAGATTTGCTTTACGTAAACTCTCCTCTGCATTACATTTTAAGTGTCGGGATAGATTGACTGTCGCAAAAAATAAATCTCCTACTTCATCTTCAATTCTTTCAATATTTTGTGGGTTCTTATTCAATTCCTCTTTAACTTCTTGCAACTCTTCTTCTACTTTTGCGAGAACAGGTCCAATCTCACTCCAATCAAAACCAATTTTAGCACATTGTTTTTGCAACCTCTGTGCCCTCATTAATGCGGGAAAAGCAGAAGGAACATTGTCTAGAATAGATTGAGTCTGTTTTTTAGATTTTTCTAACGCTTTAATGCTATTCCAACGGGCAAGGGCTTCCTCTTCATTTTCTACCGTAACATTTGCAAATACATGTGGGTGCCGACGAATAATTTTTTCAGCGACATCATTAAGTACATCATCAAAAGTAAAATAGTTATCCTCAGTTGCAAGTTGACTAAAAAACACAACTTGTAACAGTAAATCACCCAATTCTTCTCTTAAATTTGCTATATCCTTATTTTGAATTGCCTCAATGACTTCATAAGTTTCCTCTGTTAAACAAGGGATCATTGAATCATAGTTTTGTTTAAGATCCCAAGGACAACCTTTGTCCGGATGACGAAGCTGAGCGATTAATTTGATAAAGTCTTGAATTGAATATGACATAAATAAAGCCCTAAATAAAAATAGAGCTAGTATAAAGTTTATTTATGAAAAAATGAAATTTATTTAGATGGCAGGGGCGGAGAGGCTCGAACTCCCAACACCCGGTTTTGGAGACCGGTGCTCTACCAATTGAACTACGCCCCTATTTGATATGAAAATATTGGCGGAATGGACGGGACTCGAACCCGCGACCCCCTGCGTGACAGGCAGGTATTCTAACCAGCTGAACTACCACTCCACTAAATTTGGCACTTGGCAGTGTCCTACTCTCGCATAGGGAAACCCTACACTACCATCGGCATAACAACATTTCACTTCTGAGTTCGGGATGGATTCAGGTGGAGCTATTGCACTATGACTGCCAAAAATTCTATTTCTTAAACTTACTCTTAGAAAAATAAATTTAAAAAATAACTACCTGGCGGTGCCCTACTCTCACATGGGGATACCCCACACTACCATCGGCATTACAGCGTTTCACTTCTGAGTTCGGGATGGATTCAGGTGGGACCACCGCACTCTCGCCGCCAGGATAATTCTTTAATAACTCAAATTGCCTATTTCTTACTTTTCTTTATTTTCGTTTGTTCTCTCGGTCACAAGCTGATTACTGTATGATTTTATTCGTTGTATTTCACACTAGCCACTCAAAAACACTTGAGCGTTGTATAGTTAAGCCTCTCGGGCAATTAGTATGGGTTAGCTCAATATC
>NZ_SPPO01000008.1:0-94852 GCF_004570945.1 Pasteurella sp. WM03 | reverse complement strand
AAGCACGATACGCCACGGTTTCATTCCGCTCCAGTTTTGGGAATGAACAATAGCGGCTTGAATTATCCTGCATTTTGTACACGATATTAAATCGTGGGTCGGATTCAGAGTTAGGGTTAAACTCCAGACGCCACTCGCCGCCGTTATTTATCGGGAATTTGTGTTTTACCCAACTGGAATTCGTGACAACGAGCGACCCTTTTACGTTGATGTCTCCGCCAACTTGTAATCGGGCAGTGCCATCATCAGCCGCACTGCCGATAACCACATTACCTGTCCGGCTAAACCCTTTCAAAAAAAATTGATATTGTTGTGTTGCATTCCAACCACCCATTTCAAAGGTGATATTTTTATCTGCAAGTAATATCGTCTTGAGCATTGATTTCGGCACACCCTCGCCTTCACCTGCACGACAAACAAGTTCACTAATCACTTTATTAGGGGCGGTTGCTGCAGTCATATCAACAGATTGGTCGACAAATTGAATATACGGCGCATATCGTATATCATTGCGACGAATAACGACACGATAGTTGGACTCAAGACTACGGGCAAAGACGGTATCACGAGGGACTTTGCCGTTGCTGTCGAGTTTTAAGTTTTCATGCCACGACAAATTCAGCGTTGCTTGATTCCAATCTGCCTTTGATTCAAAGGTTCGGTTAAGCAAAACATAATGACAGCGTATGACCGAAAATGCCCCCATCACTGACACATCAAGCTGTACCGGGCTTTTATCATTTAGAGGTAGGTTTGTGATAGTGCTTGTGGCATTATTGTGCAAATCTAGCTGATAATGCCCGTTGCCTCGGTACACCATACCGATTTCCGCTATCCAATGCTCGCGGTTCGCTAAGTCAAAGTTCACCGGCGTGCTACCGGCTTTGACGTTGATTTTATAAAAATTAAGTCTTCTGATTTTGTCATCTAATTTTTTTACCGCAAATGAGGTTGCGATGGTGTCACTGCTCGTACTATCAATGGCATCTGATTTTTTGCTGTTGGGGATGTAGTTAGCAAGGTTTCGGGTGAGGCTGTCAATCAAGGCTTTGATTGCCTTAATGACTCGTGCTGTTGGGGCTTTTTCTCGACTATCTGATTCCCAAGTGTCATCAAGTTGCACAATGCCTTTTTGACTTGTTGAGCTTCTCGGCAGGGCGTGACTATGTCCGTCTTTATCGGCAGTGCTTGTACTCTCTGCCGTTAAATCTTTGGGTTTGGCTTTGCCGGTTAATACATCAAGGGCTTTTTTAAGCCACTTAGTGCGGTTGGCAAGTTGTTTAATAGGTTTATTGGTAATGCCGTTTTCGCCCCCCAACACCGGGTCGTTTTCCTCAATTTGGTAGATACCATCTTCCCATTTTTCTTGTTCTTTTAAATTTGCCATAAAATATCCTTTCAATGAGGGTTAAATCTAGGTTGAACCGTGGTTATAACTGCCGTTATAACGGACTTTGTTGTTGTAACGTATCGGCACGGATTTATAATCCAGCACCGCAAGGGTGCAACGGGCTGGGGCAAAATTGCGTAGGATTTTGCGTAGATGTTGTCCTTGTTCGTTAGTAATAGGTTGATTTAGCCGAATGGCGTAATATGCCCATTTGTCGCTTAAAGGAATAGCTTGCACAAACTTGTGTTCGTAGGTGCGGGCTTTTAATCCCTCATCAATATCAATCTCACCAAAGCCCAAACGGCGTAACACTTCACGAATTGCCCACGGCGTGCCTTTGTAGCGGTGCAGTTCGATTGCGGCTTTAATCAGTTCACGCTTTGAGCCGCTACTTTCGGCTAAAAACTCTCCGTCATAGCCGGTGACACTCCATTTTTCAGCAAGGAGTGGGATAAATTCATCATCTAACAAATCCACAAGAGTGGTCATAATTTTGCCGGTATCAAGACGGGAGAGCGGCAGGCTTAAATCCGCAAGGGCTTTGTATTTGATTTCTTGCTCAATGATGTCTGCATAAGTGAGTTTAGCCATCACTGCGCTCCGGGGTCACTTCGATATTGATTGCGGTACAGTTTGCCCATTCGGTCTCATTGATAACCGTTTTTGCGGGGCTGATTAAATTCACGTCATACACGCCTTCAACTCTCAACGCACTGATAATGGCGGATGGCACAATATCAACGCCGAGTTTTTTCGTTTTATCGGAGAGATAAAGTTGCAATGCATTCCGTGCTTGAGTTTTCACAATATCTTCACGGTAGCCGTCAAGTAAGGTGAGTGTGGCTGTAATTTGGTAATTACGCCGGGTTGGGGCAATCACTTCCACCGTATCGCAAAGCGGTCTGCGACGTTCCGGGTTCAGGTAGGCTTTAATATCATTAAGCAATCGTGTATCGGGCAAACCGGTTTTCGTGAGCACCGCAATGCGTACCAAACCGCCACGGGGGGTGGAGACATTGACATCTGCAATCGCTTGCGACACGGCGCGAGTGTGATAGTCATAAGCGGCAATCGACCCACAGGTGGTAAAAGCTTCCGGTGCGGCAAGAATGCGTTTGCGATAGGCGTCATCCTCTTCACGGGCAAGTCCGCCGCTTGAGACATCAATATTGGTTATGGTGATTTCACCGTCAAAATTGACCGCACTTTTCAGTGTCTTCACCCGCCCTAATTCCCAACCATTGCCGACTTCACCGGTTTGATTGCATTCGGCTTCAATTTCTACGTAAGCAATCAGTGGGGTAATCACATCATCATTTAAGGTGATAAATTCCACATTGTCTGTGGCGGCAACGCGCGTACCTTTGGGGATAAAAATAGAAGGGTGTTCGCCCTGCACGCTAAAGCGTAAAATTGTGCGTGCCGGCTTATCCAACAAGCGGTAACAACCAAAGGTCTCACCACATAAATCCAAGGCAAGCCCTGTCGCATATTGTGGGAAAGTTTGGCGAAAGGCTTCGTTAATCCCTTGTCGGGCTAAACTTTCCCGAAACGCATAGACATTAATCAATAAGCGTTCAATCTGTGCCGGTTGTAGCACTTTGCCGGTGCGTTTTTCATAATCGGCAATGGCATCACGCAAGATGATTTCAACATTATCATCCACGGCTTTTACATCAAATCGGTTCATCATGGTTTCACCTCGGTGGCATAAATTTCACGATACACATCATCAACCAGCGACCAACTAATCAACAGTTCAAAATGAGGCGCAATACCGCTTATCTGTACGCTATCGACCTCAATTCGGGTTTCCCATTTTTGTAAGGCGAGGGTGATTTCCCGCACCATATTGGGGATAGCCACCTCTTCCGGCTGGTCAATATATTGAACATGGTCGCTGCCAAATTCAGGGCGTAACACGTCTGTGCCTTTGAGCGTGTTAAGAATGTTGGCGATGCATTGATGAATATCATCAACGCCTTGCACCGCTTGGTTTTCCAAATTCGGTGCAAGTTGCCAATGGGTCGTTAAGATAGGATTGGTATTCATAGCCTTGATGATACAAGGCTATGCAGAAAAGTACTTTTAAACTACTTTAAAGAAAAAGTTATTCAGGAAGCCCGGTTTTGCCACCGGAATCGCCCGGGTGTTTGTGATTTTTTAAGCTGATATTATCCGCTTTAATGTCCCCACCTTTCGTTTTAAGCGAACCGTTAATGGTTGCTGTTGCACCATTGCTACCACCGTTACCTGTCATGCCTTGCATATAGGTTAAAGCACCACTCACTAATAAGTTTCCGGTGGTTTCGGTTTCAGGGCAATCAATAGTGACTTTAGACGGCGATTTAATCAATACCTCACCCACGGCAGACACTTCAACGTTGCCGGTGGAGCGGTCATGCTTAATCACCGTACCGTTAGAAAATTGCTTCATCCAAATATGACTATCAGCGACGGGTGTCGGGTCCTGCTCGTTATAAATTGCCCCCAACACACAACCCCCTTCGCCGCGTGCATCGAGTAAAATCGCTACCAGTTCGCCCACATCAGGCAAGCAGTAAAACTGGTTGCCACCTGCGTTAGGGGTGAGAAAGGAAAGCCAAGCGGTTTCCAAATCTTCCAGTGCGGGAATTTTACACCGCACTTTGTGGGTTTTCGGGTCGATTGCCGACACAATGCCTTCTTGATAGGTTGCCGAAAAATTATGGGGTTGCATTGCTCATCTCCATTCCAAGCGTTAATAAATCATCGGGGATAAATTCCAACATTCGCACTTCGATGTTGGTGATATAACCCTGACTGCGTGAAATGCTGTGCCGGGATTGCTTAATTAAATATTTACCCGAAAACACACCTAAATTTCGCAATAAAATGGTCGAACCGGCAACGAGTTTCGGGTTACCCATCACCGTAATATCACCGGCACTTTGGTCTTCGTTTTGCTCACTTAATGCGGCATCACCAAGGACATCAATCTGTTCTTGGCTTTCGCCACGGGTGGTGATTTTAAGCGTATCGCCACTTGCCGCCTGTGCCTGCTTCATTTTCGGGCGAAGTGCGGTCGCTTTTTTGGATTTTTTCACCACTTTCTTGCCGTTGCTGTCAAAGCCTTTAATTTCCACTTCTTTTGCCGTGTCTTTAATGCGGTCACGCAACCGAATACTTTTGCATTGGCTTTCATCTAATACCGCAATGGGGGCAGTTTGTCCCAGTTCGTCTTTGTCCGTAAAGACCAGTTGGTCGCCGACAATTTTGAAACTATGGTGATATTCACGGGCAAGGCGGGCTAAAAATTCCACGTCGCGTTCTTGATATTGAGTAATCCGTTTAATATGGATTGCTTTGATTTTCCCGACCACTTTTAATTTCAAATTTGCCGCCACTTTCGCGACCACTTGTGCCAAGGTGGTATTCTCATAGGATCGTGGTTTTAACGTGCGGTTGGCTTTGGCAATGCCGGTGGATAATGCCCGCAAGGTAATACTTGAGGGGCGATAGCTATATTCCACTTCATCAATTTCAAATGCCCCAATCTCGACCAACGGTTCACCTTGATAACCAATCGCCGCTTTTAATTTATCGCCTTGGGTCGGAAACCACTGGCGAATCCATTTGCCGTTTATATCTTCAAATTGCACTGATAGTTCATCCGATTGCCCCTCAAGATAATCAGTGTAAGTCAATTCAATTAAAGACGGCTCAATTTCCGCCGTGATATTGGTTTTCTCATAAAAAAGGGAAAAATCGGGCTGTTGCACGTTAATCATTGTTCCCTCTTAGCCACGGCGGCAGATTTTCATTTTGGGTCGGTTTGACATTCAGCACCGGAATATAAACGGTTTCCCCCAAGGGTAAGACTTCGCAAAAACTAATATGAGGATTGGCTTCAATAATGCGGGCATACTCTAACGCATTGCCGTAGTAATAATAAGCAAGGTTATCCCACCGTTCGCCTTGTTTAACGGTGTGTTTAAGCACGGTTTGCGTCATCATTTGCCTCCCGATTATCTTGGTTTTGCTCATCGCTACGTAACACTATCCACGCCGTCATTTTTGCCACCGGCGCACTCAAGTTATCGACCCGTTCATTCATTGCAGAAAGCGCATTATCGGCGGGTTTAAACCAATTTTCCCAGCCGGTTTCATCGGCTTGACTGAAATGTTGTTTCATTATCTGTAAATCGTCATAAATCGCGGCCACATCACGGCCAAATTCACTCACCACCGGCAAGGCTTGACGAACGTTTTCAAAAGCCGATTGCATTCCAATCAACTCACCAAAATTGCCTAAGGCGTTATCTAAATTGGTTAATGCACCGGGCAAATAAGCCAGTGCAGAGGCAGGGTCGTCTGCCAGTTGGCGAACTACCGCAACGGTGTTACGCACTTCATCTACCGCACGTTTACCTTGGTGATAGATTTCCACCCCACGGCTGACTACGCTTTTGACGGTAGAAAGTGTGGCGCTTACCCCCTGTGGCAACATTGACCCAAGCAAGGATTTCCCACCAATATTTAATGCCGCCCCAAGCAAACTGTTTTGTCCGTTGCCGACAAACTCCAGCAGACGAATATTCATCTCACGCGCAAGCGCATTGCCCTTGGCGTCCGTAAACAGGGTGGTTGAAGAAATATCGGTAATGACATAGTTGCCTTTATATTTACCCGCTCCCCAAATCAAGGCGAGCGCTTCTTGTTTGGCTTTTGCCGAAAGCAAAGCTTGATAACGGCTTTCCACACCGCCCATTTTGTGGTGTAGCCGAATGGCAAAAGAGAGTTCCGTCAATTTTTCACCCATTGCCTGCAAACGGGGCTTGCCTTTTAACACCGAATGTTCGGCAAATTCTGCCGAATGGCTTTCGGAAAAATCCGTTAGATTGACCGGTTCAAAAGCGATATTGCCTAGCATAAAATACATTAGTAAGCTCTCCGTTGTCGTTGATCTAACACCCGATTGAGTAAGCGTTCAAACTCTACAAGGCTCATATTTAACCCTTGTTGTACTTGCTCCATCACCCCTTGACCGACATTTTCTCCCACGTGAATCGTTGGGTTAAAATTCACCACAATACCGCTTTGTTGATTGCTTTCATTGTGCGTCACCGCAGTTCTGTTAAGTGGCTGATACTCGCCCCAAATTGACGGGGTTTCCGCATTGGCATTTGGATTAAACCCGGGTGTACGAAAATCTGAAGGCTGATTGATCCCCAATAAATTTCCGACAACAGTAGCCCCAAATTTGATGTCGTCCCAAAGCGATCCGAAAAAGCCTTTTTTTGCGTTTAATAACGGTTTAAATACGCGCTCAACGCCATTTAAAACGGGTTCAAATTTGACCGCACTTTGCCATCTATCTTTTGCCTGCATTCGTTCGATATATTGCAACCGAGCATTTTTAGGCTTTTCAGGCGTGGTGAGTTTCGGGGCTTTGATTGCCGGTGCGGTAATGCTTTTCGGGGCGGCTTTCTTCACTTTTTTGGTCATTTTGTCCACGGCTTTAGTGGCTTTCAGTGCATTATCGGCGATGCCAATGGCTAATCCTGTTGCGATATTATCGCCATAGCCTTTAAATACCCGACTTGGTGAGTGAATGCCCAGTTTTTCTTTAAACCAACCTTTAATGCCCTCACCCAAATCAGAGACGATTTGTTTTGCCCCTTCCCAAGCGTTTTTAATACCATTGACTAAACCGTCAATCATATTTTTGCCGAAGTCGCTAAATTTGCTTGGTAAATCAATACCGAACCAAGACAATACGCCGGCAAAGATTTGATAGAACAAGCCCAACGGCGACCAGTTCAAAATGCTTGCGGTGATATTGCCAATGCCGGAGTTGAAGAAGCCGGTGATATTGTCCCAAATACTGCTAAACCAACCGCTGACGTTATTCCAAATATCCGCGATAAACTGTCCGCAAGATGCCGCTTTTTCACCAATCCATTGCCACATTTGACTAAATTTTTCGCTGACCCAATCCCAATTATCCCAAAGTAAATAGGCAAGCCCGGCAATCACAGTGATCGCAATACCAATGGGATTGGTAAGGAAAGCACGACCAACTGTGACAATAGCTGTTTTTACAATTCCTAGAACAGTGACTAATTTGTCGAATGCGGGTAGCGTAGAAAGCAGTACAGCTTTGACGATATTGATAAATCCACTACTAAAAGAAGAAAACAATGGTTTAAATGATGTAAAGGTTTTTGATAGCAAACCGGCTCCGGTTTTGGCTTTAAGAAATATACCGGCAAGACTACTAAAAACCCCAATAACAAGAGACAGCCCTGAAAAGCCGGTTGCCACACCTACCCCTATTTTAAATAGAGTTGATACCAGCTCCTGATTATTCCCAATCCAATCCGAAACCCAATGCACCATAGGCATCATGCCTTGTACAAAGCCATTAATAATGGGTAAGAGTGATGAACCGAGTGTAATTCCCACTTCAGTAAAGCTATTTTTCAGTAACTTTAAACTATTCTCAGTCGTTGCACTGCGAGCGGCAAATTCTTTTTCCATTGACCCTAGATACTTCAAGTTACCGCTCTCATCAGTTTCTTGTAGCGTTGAAATACTTTTCTCAAGTAAATCAACATTCCCGGCTATTGAGGAAACATCATCTGCATATTCTTTGCCAAATAAATCGACTAAAACCCCGGTTCTCTTCGCTTTTGGTAGTTTTTCGACACGTTTTAAGAAATCAACAATCGCCCCTTGACCATCTTTAGCAATATTCTGTTTGAGTTGTTTTGCTGAAATACCCACTTCTTTTAATGCCGCTTGAAATTTTTTACCTCCCTTATCTGCGGTATTCAGAGAGGTGAGCATTCCATTGATAGCGGTACTCGCCACTTCTGGCGATTTACCCAATGAAATAAAAGTATTAGCTAAAGCGGCGGCAGCATTTTCAGTGAGTCCAAAATCTTTTGAAACACCGGCAATACGTCCCAACGTGTTGACAATATCAGAGGCTTTTGCCGGAGAGCTATTTGAAAGTTCATTAATGGCGTCACCTAAATTGCCAATGTCTTTAATTGGGATTTTATAAACGTTGGCAAGTTTTGCCATTGAATCACCGCTTTGTTCCGCTGACATATCAAAAGCCACCGACATTTTGGCGATCGTTGTTGTAAAATCTTTTAAATCTTCTTCAGCGACACCCAGTTGACCACCTGAAGCAGTAATGGCAGCAAGTTCTTCCGCTGTCATCGGTAAAGTACGGGTAAGATCAAGGATGTCTTTAGATAAGTTTTTAAACCCTTCAGGCGTTTTAAAATCCACGACTTTTTTGACGTCAGCCATTGCGCTTTCAAAGTCAATAGCAGGTTGAGATAATGCCATAATGCTTGAACCTAGACCGGTGAGCGTCGTTGCGGCTGTTTTAAACGAGCCTTTTGCAAGGTTAAACATTGAGCTTGTTTTTTGCTCAACGGATAACGAGCTGTCTTTTAATGATTTAAATGCATTTGTCACATCTTTGATGCCTGAAATAGCACCTTTCACACTGGCACCAATCACTAATCCTATTGCTAGTTTGCTTGAGATCATTTATAGTCCCTTATAATTATTCAACCACAGGGAAAGATGAAATGTTAGTAAAACTTATTGATGAGGTTTTTGGCATAATCGGTGTCATTATCGGTTTCCTTGTGTTAGTTATCGGTGGAGGCATTGCCTATTACTATTACCCGATCACAACTTGTATTATTGGGGGCTTGTTCCTTTTAAGTGCAATCATCAGTGCATTAGATATATCGCTTTCAGAAGTTCAAGCAGAAAAATTAGGTGAGATCACCGCTATTGTACTTATCATCACAGCTATTGGTTTCGCGTTTTACTTTTTTCCTAAAACAACAGGTGCCGTTATTTTTCTGATGGCGTTAGGATTTATTGTGAAACGTATCGAAGAAAGAAAGTCTCAAAAAGCCATCTGCCTTAAACAATAACAACAAAGCCGCTTAAATAGCGGCTTTGGTATAGTTGGCTTTGATCTGCCGCCGGGCTTGAGTCAACCACCGTTCCACGTCATCTAATGTCATTTCTTCCAAATCGGAATAGGAAAAGCCGAACCAAAAGGCTAAGTCTGCAAGTGCCGCATCAAGTTGTGTTATTTCAACTTTCCCTTTTGCATTTTTTCTACCACCTCGGAAACCCGCTTGAAGTCGGCAATATCCAATTCATCCACATCTTCCGGCACAAGGCCTGTGGCGATAGAAATCAAACTAATACTTTGTTCAATATCCGTACTGCCTTGCATTTTGCGAATATCTTTGACTTTTGGACGGCGAATAGTCAGTTCAGTAATAGTTTTTCCTTCACCATCTTGGATAGGAAATTCAAGGGCAACGATAACATCTGACATAAAAAACTCCTTTGTGAGGTTGTTGTTTAACTTTCACAAAGGAGTTTACTTAAATAGCGGTTTAACTGCTTTTAAACTAATTTAAAGAATTATTGCCCGATGTTGGTGCGGAATTTTTGCAATACATCCTGCCCGTTGACACGGTAGATGTTGGCAAACACGTCCACAAACAAAATTTCTTTGCCGGCGAGCATTTGCTTAACTGAATAAATTTGGAAGGTGTCGGAATGTTCCGTGGCTTCCTTGTTTTTCAGGCTTCCGCCGGTGGTTTTATTAAATGCCACATTCATAATAGTGACCAGCGGTTCTTGCGCGGCAAGCCCTCGGGCATCGAATACCTGCAACTCGGAACGTGCCATTAGTTGCACGTTTTTGTATGGGTTGTAGGCTTCCACCCGCACTTCGGGATAAAAGCTGTCCCAAATCACTTCTCCTTCCATGGCATTTAAACCGGTCGGCAGTTTAATTGTACCGTGCAGCCCTAAGCCTTTGTGTTCAATAAATTCAAACTCAAGGTCAGGCAATTTAAACTCTTTTGCTTTGCCGAGGAGTGAATTGCCGTTGATATAGACATTGGCATTCACAATTTGGTTAATAGATATACTCATCGTTTATTACTCCTATCGTTGTGACACCAAGTTCACTAAGTATTTACGGGTCATCACAGAACGGTTAGTTACACGTTCGCCCGGTATTTTTGGTGTGTACTCATAGACCAACGGAATATGCCCTTGACTAAATTCATTCACTAAATCTTCATCATAATCAAGACCTACACTATAACCCACAAGGGATTTTTGCGAACGCATGAAGGTGTCGATAGTGTCAACGAAGCTGTCAATTAAGGCATCATCAATCGGTTTATCAATAAACTGCAATTCAGCTTGCCGAATAGATTCATCAATAATATCACCCGTGCGTGACGCCACTTCAAAGTTGCTGATGTGGGTGACCGTTGGAAAGTTGGATGAACGGTTGCCCCACAGACGAAAACCCGTACCGAAACTGTTGAAAATCGTCGTAATACCCACGGCGTTGAGCTGATTTGTTTCTGATTGCTTATCATCAACACGCGCAGTCAGTGGTACTTCCATACCAATCACACCCGCTAATTCACGATTAGAGGAGCTAAACCAGTAACCATGTTCTACGTCCACTTTCATTCGTAAGCCTGCTGCGTGAGTGGCTAAACTTTCCAACTGCTTACTTGAACCAATGGCATAAGGATAAAAATGTCGAACATTTTCGTTACTCGCAGACGCATTGATTGTACCCATCGGTCCACGCCCCTGAATGGCTTTAGACAGGCTTGTTCCTTTCGGGAGTTGAATATAGGCTTTAGCATGCAGTTGGTCAGCAAGTGTGGATAGTGCGGCTGCACAACTTGCGGTTTTATCAAATTCAGGGCAAATCAGAATTTTCGCGTCAGCACCGTATAAGTTGAAACCATCACGCAACAATTCAAAGCCTTTACGTTTGCCGGTAACGGTATCAATGCCGCCTTTAATGTCAGCTTCCGTAACTTTGGTTGGGTCGGCATAAATATAACTGACTTTTAAGTTCGCTTTCGTGGTTTTTAGCGTCAATTCCCCCGTTTGTAGGTTGACGGAATAATCCGTTCCTTCACGTAACACCGTTTCACCCGATTTGAGGCTCGTCACGCTAATTAAGCCTGTTTTTGCCGTGCTTGCCATTAAGGTATTGCGATCTTGTGTTAGAACTTCATCGGTGATGGTGGTGCGATGACGTGTCGGGTCAAGCACATTAACCACATACACTTTACCTGCCGCATAACGCGCCAAAATGTCAAAGGCATCAGGCAGAGTAAAGCCTTGATTTAAAATCACGCCAAATTGGGCAAAGTCCTTTTTGGTTTGACAGACGGTTAATTCATTTACTGCACCTTGCGGGGCGGTGCCGACGATACCGATAATTGCGCCATCGACGGTACTTACAGCGACAGAACCGCCGTTTTCACGCTTTGTTTCTGTTCCGTGATGAAAAGCCATAGTTATCTCCTAAGGTTGATTGGGTTTAGAATTGTCCGCACGGCGATAAAGTGCGGTGGTAAATTTGGGTAAATTTTGTGGCTTGCGGTCTTCCACCTGCCACGTTTCCGTTTGAATAATCAGTTGGTATTGCCAAAGCCCTCGGTCTTCGCCGGCAAATTCTTCGCTTATTAAATGACAAGCCGTGCAATTTTCAGGCTTAAACCCCACCACGATAAGGCGCAGTTGGTCGAGCATGTCCAGTGCGCCGGTGTCATCGTGCTGACTGCGGGCAATCACGGTTAAAGCGACTAAGACTTTGCGACGTTGCTGGATAATGTCCGTGCTATCAAGGCTTTCAAACCTTGAACCTGCGTACTGCACTAACACCGCACCAAATTCATCGGTGAGATTGTAATGTTCCAAATCATCGGGAAATAATTCGATGCTGAACCGGTTCGTTTCATCTTCAATTCGTTTACGAATGCTTTCTAAAATCGGTCGCGTGGCACTCATCTTAATACCCTGATAAATCCAGTCTCTCCGGCGCACGGGCTTTGAATTTAAGAGCGGAAGGTAAGGCGTCATCCTCTCCCGCACCCAGTTCGGTTAAGCCAAGATGCAATTTGCCATGTTGAATTCGCTCTAAGTCTTTCAATGCCTGTGCGTGGGTGTCTTTCACGTTATCCGGAAAGCCTCTGCCATCCGGTCGGCGTGAATACAGCCAGTAGCGAGCCAGTTGCAAACAGATATTGCGTACAATCGTTGGCACTTGATTTAACGGCAACACATAACGCGACCGTAAGTAGCCATCTACCGTTTCAGTGGCATATTCACAGGCTTTAGTGAGTACCGCTTGGTCGGCTTCCTGTGCGCGGGAGGTGTCGTTTGATAATGAAACAAGCGCATTTTCACTCATCACTTCCGTTAAATCTTGTGCCGAAATGTACATTAGGCTTCACCTGCTTCTTTTCGTGCTTTAGCGGCTTTTTCCGCTTCTTTACGGGCTTTTTCTTCTGCTTTTGCTTCTGCCTCAGCTTTGGCTTTCTCCTCTGCCTCAAGACGGGCTTGTTCTTCTGCAGCTTTGTGCGCCTGTTCTTCGGCAATCAAACGGGCTTTTTCCGCTTCGGCTTCCGCCTGTTTACGCTTTTCCTCGTCTTCATCTAATTGCACATAAAGCGAGATTTTTTCGGCTTCTTCGGCGGTCAGTTCAATTTTGTCGCCTTTCTCATAGCGTTTGCCGTTGTGTAAAATTGCCATTGCACTAATCACGGCATAAAGTTTGGTTTTATTCATAGGGTTTCTCCCGGTGAAAATGCGTTTCAAAATGACCGCACTTAAAACGCGTTTAAATGCGGCTTAAATTCAGCTTAAAGGCAGCCTTTGATTAAGTAGCCGGCTGATGCCCCTACTAAATGTGCTTTGTGAATATCGGTGGTGCGAATGACTTCGATTTTGCCGCCGTTTTCTTTGTAGGTATCTACAAATAAACCTTTATTGCGGCGAACGGTGTAACCGTAAGATGGCTCATAAACCGTACCTTTACGCTCGGCGGAACGTGGCGCAACATAAGCAAGTACAATGGCATCGCTCCAGATGTCTTTGAGTTGGTTGTTTTCTTCATACACTGCTTCACCGATTTTGACGGTTTCAATACCAATCAATTTGGCAAACACTTCCGGCGTGATAATGGCGACTTGGGAATATTTCAGTTTTTCAATGACCATTGGGTGCTCTTTTAACGCTGCCCACACATCACCGGCAATGACGCAGACATTGGGTTTGCGACCGATAGCACGTTTTACCGCACGAATACCGGTGTCGAACATCCCGAAAATATCAGCAGATTTATCGGTAATTTTAGAAGTGCCGCTTAGGGTGACTTTGTTCCCAGCTTCATATCGACTTTCGTCAAGGGCAAGCGTGGCCACTTCTTTTTCGCGCCCCAGTGCAATCACATCTTGGGTGGTGTTCAACGCAAATTGACGAAGGCTGAAAATCGCTTCATTTTCTTCGCGATAGTCAATGGCATATTCCACATCGTGTTCTTCCAGTGCTACATCAATGGCGGTGATGTCTTCCGGGTCTAGGCGATTTGAACTACCGCGTAAGTTACGCACTGTGCTTGGCAGGCGGAAAGCTAGGCGACCAAATTTCGGGATTTTGCCTGCTTCTTTGTCGATTTCGACAACCGGCATTAAGGTTTCACAGATTAATTCAAGGTTGTGATAGCCTTGAGCAAGGTTGGTTAAAACCGGGTCTTGCACGCGGAGTGCTTGAAGATTATGTGCTGGCATAAATTGTCCTTCTTAGTTGTAGATTGCGTTAAATGCGGCGGTGTAGCTCACATTGTGTTCTTTGGCGTACGCCCGAATTTTTTGGTCGGCTTCAATGCTTGCCGGGTTTGTCCCTTCGGCATAGTCCACCGTGCTGTCTTCAGGTAGGGCGACCTTATCTTTAGTTGCCACTTCAGCAAATTCGATAATTTTCGGTTGAGCTTCCAAAAACGCTTTAATTTTGGAATGGAGGTTTTCGCCTTCACCAAATTCAACTACGCCGCCTTGAGCGGTGGTTGAACCATAGTTCAACAAATCAATGGCTTGCTGTTTTGCTACCGGTGCAAGTTTGCCGGCAGCCACCAAACTTTCGGCAAAGTCCGCATTATCGGCTTTCGCTTGATTCAGTTCGGCTTGGGCTTTGGCGGCTTCCGCTTCGGCTTTTTCCGTTTTTAACTGTTCGTTTTCAGCTTTAAGCTGCTCAATTTCTTCAGGGGTCATCTCAATCTCTCCTTGGTTTAGGTTCTCATCTGAAGTTGGGGTTGGGGGCGGTGTCGGTTCATTAAAATGGGGTAAGTGCGCCGAGTTAATTTCGGTGACACTTTCCCGCACCGCTTCTTCGTGTAGACTTTGCACTTGCCAAGCCGGCAACACTTTATCGGTTTCGTCCAAACCGAATTTTTCAATAAAGAAATCACGCATACGGCTCCACAATGTCGCTTCCGTCCAGTCTGAAAAATCCACGACACCCTGTTCGTTGTCGGCAAATTCAGGGTTACGCAAGCCTTTCACCGCAGGGGGCATTGCCCCTAAAAAGCCCACGTGGCGTAAATAGAGGTTTCCCGGGCAAGGGTTGTTCGGACTGTCGGCAAGGTAAAAAGAGGAAGAAATCTTTTTAAACCGTCCTTTTTCAACCATTTCCGCAAATTCGGGGTCGATTTGGTCGAATTCGGCTTTTAATACCTCACCGTCTAATTCAAGGCGTTTCACCCAGCCATAGGCAGGGGCGTTGTGTTTCGGGTGTCCAATCACCGCAGGGGATTCGTGGTAGGCCACGTTGTAGGCATTGACGGCTTGTTGTAAATCGGCAACGGTAATATCAACCACGTTGCCGTTGGCATCAGCACGTTTGCCGGCTTTGAAAATTTCAATCAGTTGCATAAGCTATCCTTTCGTTGATGGGGATAGCATAGAGGAAGGGAGTGAAATTTGATTTTAAAGGGGTTTAAAGATTACAACCGGGGGATTTTTCGCTAAAAATAAGAGAGTGTTCTGTCATATTTAGAATTGATTTAAATGGCGTTTAAATCGCATTCTGCGTGTTTAAATTTTTTGAGATGATAAATTGCTTAACGTTAAAATAAAACGCCACAGTGGGCGTTTTTAGGCTTATTTTTGAAAATTAGGTAAGGTTATAAATTTTGGTCAATTTGGCGTTGCAACAGTGCGGTGGCTTTTTTCAATAGTTTTTGCTCATCAGAACGAGATAATCCCAACCAAGGTCGCGCCGGTATCACCGCTTTTTTGGCAAATACCTTGCTTTTACCAAATTTTAACCGCTTGGCTTTTTTCGGGGTTATCGTGCCACCGAACTGATGCAATCTTGCATACTTGGCATCCGAACCGAATTCTAAATGGTTGTCATCGTAGTTATAGGCAGTTTTCTGTGAGAGATAACCGTCTTGTTTTAAAATCCGATTATCGCCTTTAATTTGTTGAGTGATTGGCGACAGCGGCTGCCATTTTTTACCCTGTGGATCGACTTCCTCATCAAACCGCTTTTTGTGTAATTTTTTTAACGTTTCACCCAACACGCCATAAAGTTTTCGTGGGTGCTTGAGTTGGCGTGCAATGCCGTTCAGTTGTTGGGCGGCTTGGGTGTCGTTGAGGGTAATTTTAATCATAACCTTGATCTCGTAGAATAAAAGCGTGGTAATGTTGCCACGCTTTAAAAGGTATTTAACAATGAATGAAAAGCAATTAGCACTACTTGAACGCTTTAAAAAAGACGGCGAACGAGCAACACTCAATATCGTATTAAGCGAATGGGCTTTTGAAAAACTCTCACGTCACGAAACACTTGATGAGCATTCTCTAAGAGAATGGGCAAATAATCCCAAATGTTCAAAAGGGAAATCATTAGCCTTGCTTAATTTTTTAGATTCAATCAATGCTTCGGCAAAGAGTGATAAATAAAAGTAATCCTTATCATCAAGTTCCGAATCAAGATTTTCTAATGTCTTTGCTAACATTATTTTGGTATTTTGGCTTGGAGCTTGTTTTTCTCTTTCTTGAATTTTTCGTGTGGCTTCAAATAAACCCGCTAGATTTTGCATAATATCTCCTATTGATAAAAAAATAAGTTGGGCGTATAGTATTTCCTGCGGTGGGGGTTTCCTACTGGAAAGGTTGTGCTGTCAAAGGCTCATTATCCTGTTCGAATCAGGCAAACTACCGCTATAATTTCCCCCATAACACCTCATATTTGTACATTCCTGATTTATCTGTAAATATGCTTGCCGTTCTCACCAAATTCACTTTGTAGGTGAGTTTTTTCTTGCTCAATTCATCTTTGATTTTGACCTCATAATCCATTTTGATTGCTACTTTGCCTTGCTCGGTTTCGTAGATAAACAACAAAGTCGGTTGCTTTTGTTGGGTTTCCAATAAAATAGCGGTTGGATTTCTTAACTTTTCCGGTAGTTGTTCCCAAAACGCAACGGGTAAATTAATGCCTTTGGCTTGTTTGCTATCACGAAGAGCGTGCAAAACGTCATCATCACGCACGGCAATCACCGCCGATTGTGGGGCTTTCTCAAGTACGGTTAATTTATCAATCACTTTTGCCGGAATCACGCCCACATTTTTCATCTGTCCACGGGCGATTTTTTCACTTGCTACTGTTTCGACCATTGACTTCATCGCCCCGTTTAACATCATTAAAGCACGTGGATTTTGTAATACGTTATCAATGAGTAAACTCGCTAACTTAGGTTCAGACGAGACAAATTTATTAAACAACAGTTGATCCACATCCGCATTTCGTCCGGCGGTTAAACGTTCAAAATTATGCGGGGCAAAGCCGACATCATAGCCTTTTGGCACGTGCACGGTGCGGGGATTGCCGGAGCGGATACCCACGGTTTTATCAACCCATTCAATATCAGGTGAGGGGCTGACGGTTCTGCCCATTTCTTTCAAATCGTCTTCATCGTGAGCGGTGACGGTACAATGGCAACCATAGGCTTTTATCGGGTAGTAATAACGCCAAAACGGATCGGTTGCCGGTAAAATCGTGCCGTCTAAATCAATGTGTTCCTGACGAGGGTGGGCGTTGTCGTGGTGGTGATATTCCCAGTAGGGCATTACATCCGCCAAATCTAAATGCTGTTGCAAGCGTCCGCGGTTATAAGCGGCATAGACGTTGGTGTCGTAAATAATTCGGGTGCGCCAGTTTCGACCGCCTTTATAATCCCAACCTGTGCGCGCCACAATGTCATCAAAACGTTGACGAAAGCCTTCCAAGGTTTCGCCTCGTGCAATGGCATCATCCACCGCTTCACGAAAGGCAAGCAATACCTCGTTGCGGTTTGCCCCGGCGACCATAAAAAAGTAGTCGTGTTCCTCACCCAATACGTCAAGATAGCTGTTGGTCGGTAAATTGAGTTTTTTCTCAAAATATCGCACCTGTTGTTCAAACGTGAATTTATCCATGGCGTTCGTCTTCCACTGATTGTCGTCCGGCAAAATGTGCTGCCATTGATCCCCACGCTAGCAATTCGCCATATTCGGCAAAACTGAGTTCAGGAATAAGGCTGTCGAGTTGGTGGTGAAAATCTTCCAAACTTTCCGCTTGCCCAAGTTGGTCGCGAATAGCTTGCAGCCAATGGTCAACGTGGGCTTCACCTCCCACTTCTAACTGTTCGCCGATAGTCTCAACCACGGATTTTGGAATAGGCTCGGCAAATTCAGCGGTATTTTTGACCGCACTTTTTTCTGTCTGCATCACAATATCACCCTCTTCAAAACCATAGGTGCGGTTGATATATTGCTCGGTAAAGCTCACGCCAATTTCGGTGAGCAGTTTGTCCCGTTCCGCTTGGAGTTTATCAATGCTTTCTTGTTCAAAGAGTTCAAAGGTCGGCAGAATGTCAGGGTTGAAATTTAATTCACAAATCCACGCCAAAAGCTGATTAAATACGCCCTCTACAAGACTTGCGTCATCATCACGAATATCACGGGTGACTTCTAAGCCTGCGGTGGCAGAGGCGCGGTTGGCTTCGGCTTCCGTGGTTTGATTTTGTCCGAGTAAAGCAATAGCAATTTCAGATTTACAATAACGCAGAAAATCATCAAACACTTGAGAGCTTGCGCCTTTACTGGCACTTTCCAGCATTTCAACGGAACTATCACCGGGAATAGCCGCAACCGCCGTTCCCAGCATTTTTTCAAGACTATCCAGTAAGTCATCAATTTCGTGAACCTGTGCCTCTCTTGGGTGTTTACCGACCAGCCACGGACTGCCGTATTTTTCCATAAATTCAAGCCAGAATTTAAAACCGCCTTTTTTGAAGGTGGCTGCCCAAAAGCACATCGCAAGGTCGGCACGCCCGTAAGGGTTCATATAGTCCGCTTGTTGGGTAGCAAGTAAGAATTTCATTTCCGGCACAAGATCGCCATGGTAGTTGTCCTTGGTGCGCAACATTAGGCGGTTTTCTTCATCGAAGACGAACCATTCTTGCGGTTTGCCGACAATCGCAACCGGCAAGAGTAAGCCGTTTTGGTTTTCCCACATTACTTCAAGAGCTTGATAGCCAAACAGCGTGGCATCTAAAATTTGGTTAATGATTTGGCTTATTGGCAAACGGTCGAAAAGTGCGGTCAAAATCTCGTCTGTTTTTTCGTTTCCTGTTGGGGTAAGTCGCCACTCTAAGCCTTTAATCGCCGCCTTTCTACGGCGTACACAACCGCCCACGTGACTGTCGGATAAAATTTCGCGATAAACGGAAATATCTTTGCCCATTTTCTTTAAAACCGGGTCAGGGTTCGGCAGATAGTGCATAAACGACCAATAGTCAATAGCAGTGGCACGGCTTGCAATCACCTTGATTAAATCTTGTTTTTTCGGTGTCATTGATTAATATCCTTCTGTCATTTTGCGGCTTGCCCGTGGGCGGCGACTGTGTGCTATAACGGGTTGCATCACGGCTTCCGTTGCCGCAGTTAAGGCAAGAAAACACGCCCAAGTACGGTCGGCGTGACCGTTACTATCACTTTCTGCGGTAAAGCGTGGCGTACCGTTTGCTCCGGTGACTTTTTTCAACTTGTGCAAATCTTCCCGCAAATTGCCGTTGCCTTGCGGTATGCGGATTTTGCGGTCTTCAAATGCCGTTTTGCCAATGGTTGCCATTTTGAGTTTGGTGGAAAGATTAAATAACGTGCCGGCGATGCGTTTGCCGTGTTCCGCTTGAGCATCTTCCACCATTTTCTCACCCATTCCGGTTTGGTCTAGATTGCCGGCAACCACGTGATATTGTTTCATTACACGGTTTAATTCTGCCAGTTGCTCACGCAGTGGCACACGTTTGAGTTCTACGATTTCACGTGTCCAATACACATCCCCCACTAATTCAATCACCCAAATCACGGTTAAGTCGTTACGCGCGGCAATATCCATTCCCACAAAACACGAACCGCCTTGATACAGTTCGGGCTTGCCTGCTTGTTCGTGTTCAACGGCATCAATCAAATCATAAGAAAGCCAGCTACTGGCTTCGTCTAACCATTTAAGTTCAAACTCTTGCGCCCACGCGTCTTCATCGTTCAACCCTCTGCGGAGCTGTTCAATATTACGCGGTAAACCGTCTGCCACCGCTTGGTAAATATCTACGGTATGACGTGACCATTCGGTGTTGTCCAAATCGGTCATTAATTCATAAAATTTGTTGCCTTTACCATTTGGTGTAGAGACCACGCGTAACTTCCAGTTTGCGGAAATCACGGGGAACAGCGCTTTCCAGATTTCACGGCTGTTTTGATGGAAAGCAAATTCATCTAAGAACACATTTGCTGAAAAGCCCCGTGCGGTGTCAGGGTTGGCAGGTAAGGCGGTGATTTTTGAGCCGTTAGGGAAAATCACTTCAAGAGCGTTAATGGTCGGGCTAAAGGGGACTTCTGCAATTTCACACACCACACCAATGGCTTCAAGATGACGTTTTACCCCTTCATTAATGGCTTCTTTTGCCTGTCTTTCTCCACGGGATAAAATCACCCAACGGGTGCGTTCGCCTTTAGCCTCTGCCGCCAAACAGTCCAACACAATTTCAAAGGTGGTCGTGAACGTTTTGCCTGATTGACGGCTAAACATTGCCACCTTGAAACGACTGTCATCTTGTAGCCAGCGTTTTTGATAATCGTATAAAACGGTGTTATTCGATGCCATAGACTGCTTTCACCATTTTCTGTACATCCTCAAAGCCCACACCTTGCTGTTTGCCGGCCTCTTCCACGGCTTCTGCAGCCCGTTTAATGGTTTCTTGGCGAATAGCTTGCTCACGTTTAAAACTTAAACTCTCTGCTTGCTCCAATCGCTGAATGGCAGAGGACAGTAAGGCAAGATCTTTAGGTTCAATACCGCCGTCTTGTTCCCCCAGTTTTAATGAGGTTTCAAAGGCAATTTGTTTCACCATTTCCATTAAACTTTTACCCAAATCACTTTGTGGCATTTCACCAAATTGTTTTGTCCACACTTCGGCAATTTCTCGGGATTGGCGAATACGTGAACCAATTTTTTCCATTCGGCTGGCATAACGATTTAACCCTGTTTTGCTCAGTTGCATTTCTTCCGGCAAGCCGCAATCCCGAATTAAATCGTTAATTTCTTCTAAAATTTGCGCCTGTGAAAATTGCTTATCACGCAACATCATCGCCAGTTGGGTTTTGATGTTCGGTGGCAATAAATCCACTTTACTGGCTCGTCCTCGGGTGGTTTTATCCGTCATTTAAATCTCCTTTAAATATGATTTAAATTTTCGGTCTTGGGCGTTTGACACCCTCAACAATGGCTTCACCGTTGGCAACATCTAAGCCCCGCTGGGTGATGGTCGCAATCATAAAACCGTTGTTTAACCGTTCAATCCGCACTAACCCTTGCTCTTCAAGCCAGTTCAAATGATTACGCACTAAATCACGGCTGATTTTATGCCCATAAAGGGCGAGGCAATCGTCTAAGATGGACTCGTTGGCATCGTAACCGGCATCCACAAGGGAGCGTAAAATCACCAACCGTTGGTCTTGATGAAAAATATTTTGCATCGCTATTCCTTATTTAATACTTTGGCTTCCAACAATAGGGCGACCTGATGACTAATCGCCTGCACTTGAGTATGGGTGGAGCGGGTTTCGCCTTTAATTTCTGTCATCAGAATTTGAATTTTGGCTAAATCTTCCGAGGTAGGGAGATTTTCTAAGCGGGTTTCAACACCGGTTAAACGCTTGTCATTGCCTTTGATACTTTCAACCAAGGCGGCAACATCGGATTTTTTGGCATATTTACTGTCCATCGTCAGCCAAAAATACGTCCACACTGAGCCGGCAATGGCGGCAACAATCACCCAGTGTTTTTGGATAAATTCAAAGATTTCAAGCATACTTAAACTCCCGTTTCGCTTGTTTTCTTACATAACTTCGATGACAACGACCACAACGCTGACAATCTGACCGCCAACGACGAGCTTTTGATATAGCACGACCACAATCTACGCAGTGAGTGATTCTGGTCGGTTCACTATGCCGAAGTGCAGATGATTTTATTAATGCCCGGACTAAACGTTTTGGATCAATTTCATTCATTTTTTGTGCAAATCTCCCGATAAGTGGCATTATGCACCGCTACTTGACGCAAGGTTTCGGTGGTATCTTGGCGGCTGGCTTTAATCACACTAAAACCTGCGCAAGAGGGATTAATCACGGAGATCGCCCGACCGGTGCAGGCGTTCAATGACATCATCACGGCGAGAGCCACGAGTGTTTTCTTCATTTTTCTTTCTCACTTCAAAATGTTTAACTTGGGTTTCAGCGACTGCCTTTTCGGCTTCAAGTGCGGTCAGTTTTTCCTGTGTTTTCTCAAGCCGGTTTGTTAAATGTTTCACCCGAAAACGAGACCAACCCAATAAAACGGCAAGCCCGAAAATCACACTGAGATAAAGATAAGTTATCATCCTTTATCCCTCCCGAGCGCATTGGCAAAGCCTTTGGTTGCGGCACCGCCGGCACAGAAAATGGCAAAGGTCATAAACATTTCAGGGGCGTAAGGGCGGTCTAAATACACGCAATAAGCCAAAATTGCCGCCATTAATAATGCGCCGAAAAATTGGATAAAAGCGGTGGTGCTAAGTCTGCCGTTATCGTTAGTAATCAGTTCAGTCAGTTTTGCCATTTTCTTTTTCCTCAAAATAATTCAGTCCGGCATTGGCGTAACCAAAGAAGGTCAGGGTTGTTGCACAAACAAAATAACCATAATATGCCAACATAATCCCAAGCAGGGTACTTGTTACAAACTCCCAATAAAGTTTGGCTTTGGTATATTGAAATGTTGGTTTTTTTGAATTGCATAGAAAAAACCACAATACCCAAAGCGTACTCATAAAGTAGAAGAACCATTCATAGGCTTTTATCAGATTGCTAATACCGAATTCATTGGCATAGATAAACCCACCAAAAATAAAAATCTCCCACACCACTGAAAAAAGGGTAATACCGCGAATTTCTCGTTTCATTGTTAATAACTCCATTTTAAGTAAAACCATTGCGCGACTGTGCGCCCGTGATTGATTGCTTTGTTTCGCTTGGCGTTGTTGCTCATTCGGCAACCTCGCTTCCATTGGTGTTTATAGTTTGGAAAACGCATTGAGGCACTCATTGCTTACTCCTTAAAGAGGTGATCAACATTGATAATTTGCTCGGCATCCAACCAGCTCCACACATCAAAGCACGGACAATCTTTCATCCATTCATTCGGTGTGATTGTGCCGTCGCCATTACGATCAGGACTTAGATCACGATGTCCACAAATGCGAGCACTGGGATATTTGGCTTCAAGCTGGCGCAATAATTTATGCAAGGCAAGCCATTGCTCGGTGGTATATTCTCCGTGGTTGCGTTTGTCTTTGGTGATACCGCCCACCAAACAGATGCCAAGACTGTTTAGATTATGTCCTTTTACGTGCGCACCGGTTTCCCCTTCACGGCGACCGGTTTCCACCGTGCCATCTGTGTCAATAATGAAGTGATAGCCGATATGTTTTAAATGCGAATTGAATTGTTTCGTCAAAGTGGGATTACGTTTAAAACCACGTTGTTTGTGCCATTCATCAATGCGTTGCGTGGCGGTTTGGGTGGCAGTGCGTAATGGTTTACCGTTTTGTGTGGCGGAACAGTGGATGACGATTTTGTGGATAGGATAAGGCATAAAAAAACTCCGGTTATTCAGGATTACTTGATAACCAGAGTTTACTTAATACTTGTGGGAATAGATTTTAAACTGGTTTAAAGAGTGTTAATGTTTGCTTTTCTTCTTACCACAAAGTAGGTTTCGTCATAACTGTGTTTACCCTTTAATGAGGTCAGCAATAATGTTTGGACGCTCTTTATCGCTATAAATAAATTTATCCCAAAGATCGGAACCATTGACACCTATTTCTCTATATTGATTATTTTCTTCAAGCTGAACAAGATCATCAAATGATTTAGCAGACGAATGTTTTTTTAATACTTCTAGCGCTTTTTCTCTTGTTATCGTAGCTTTAATAGTTAGGTTCTTGAATACTTTTTGCTTATTCGTTTTCAAATCTTCATAAATTGGATAGGCTTCAACTGTAATTTGGTTGACTGGAGTATGTGCAAAGGTCTTATACACCGCATAAATAAATGCCATTTCGTTATATTCTTTATACATATCATCCGGAGTATAGGAAACTTTAGAGATACGGATAGATAATGGATCTTCACTAATAAAAGCTAGCTCATTTTGTTCTACTCGGTAATCATTAAAATCAGCGAACATATCTTTAGCTTTGGCAAAAGTTAGCACGCCAGTTGAACTAACATCATACTCGACACCATCATTAATTGAACTAGCAAAGTCTGCCTTTGTTCTAATCACTGTTGTTTTTCCAGGTTGATTTTCTGCTTCCTTATCTTCCCCACCGCAAGCAGTAATGGCAAATGCAGATAACAAAATAAGTAGTAATTTTTTCATAATCTTTTCCTTATTGATTGAATAATCCTACCTATCATACTCTTAAATTATTCATTTTACTTATAAAAAAACGCCCTTTCGGACGTTTTTTCTCACTTCTAGCGGTTATGCATTACCAAACATATCAAATTGGCGTCTGGCGATTTCTTCTTTTGTGACACGCTTCACAATTTGATAAATCCACTGCATAGAGCAGTTATATTTTCGGGCGAGTTCACGCTGATTTGAGCCGTTAAACTCGTTAAAAATTTTGCGGTCACGTTCGCTCAATAGCAAGATTAAATTGCGTGGGATATAAATCACCTCACCGCCCCAACTTTCAGCGATTTTCCCAGCAATTTCTATGCTGATTTGTTGTGCGAGGAACGGGTCAATGCCGGCAATATGTTGCTTGATTTTGACTTCGGAATGTTTGGCTAAATCGGCTAAAATTTCAGGCGCTTTTTCGTTAAATATTTCTACTTTTTCGTTCAACATAAACACCTCAATTGGGGATTTGATCACTACTGATGAAAATTCTATCAACTTTGAACCGCTTATTGTGAAATTTTTTCAGACAAGAACATGAGAAAATTACGTAACACAATGATTTATAATAGAAAAACCGCCTTTTAGGCGGTTCAAAAAGTTTATTTTAGCTTACCAAATTTTTATTTTTCCCCACGTGCTTGCCATTTTTTCAATCGTTCCAATACGAGGCTTGCCATTTTGTCGTCTAATGCTGAAACATTTAGTGCAAGCGGTTTATTTTGGCGTACTAAAATCGGGTTGGCTACGCCACGCACCCACGCATTAAGAGCTGTTTCAGAACGATCACGCACTAAACCTTGTTTTGCCATTTCAATCCAAATCGCACGGATTTTGTGGGCAATATGGCTTTTGACTTTTGCTTTGGCTGTTGCCGGAGAATAATAGCGTTTGGATGTATTCTTATTAAAGCCTTTCATTTCAAATGATACTAGCACATTCATTAATTCTGCTATTTTCATTGCTTTGGTACTTCGTTTACCGGTTAAATTTTCAAGCATTGTGCGGTAGGTTAATTCATCCATTCCAAACTGGCTTTTGGCAATGTGGATCAGCTGAATTAATTTGGGTTTGGTGTAATACATAAGTTTTCCTTTGTTTAAAACACATTATTCAGCCCACTTTAGGTGGCAAAATGGGCTGTAAATGGGTTTTAGTCTATTGGTTTTTCAGGGATTGGTTGCCAATGTGTCACGAGATCACATTTCCCAAATGGGCTAAGCCAATAATCATCCCCATATAATTTTGCTGAAAATATGTGTAATGGGTCGTTTTTAAGCTGTCTGCCATAAACCAACACAAGTTTAGATTGCTCCACAAGACTAAAACCGGTGTATTTTTCCGGCAATCTCTCCGAACACTTAATCCAACCATTGTTTTCACTCATTTTTAATCCTCCTTGCGTACCTTAATCTTTATCACACCACCACTCACCATCAAAGTAACCTATAAACATCATCCAATAGCCGGGGTCATCTTCAACTTTGCTTATTGTTACTTTTTCCATTTTTATTTCCCCTGTAACGCCAAAAATTCACTTTCTTTAATCTCAATTAAATAATCAGGAATTTCGGGGAATTTATCACCTCCCCATTCACCTTTTTTACTTGGAATTTGCACAATAAAATGTTTACTTGCCACACCACAAGACGAACCGTAGCTACAATTTGACGTATAAACCCAACAGCTTAATTTGAGTTTTTTAAGCATAAATCGGTTAAATGATGGATATTGCTTTAATACTTGTTCAATTTGATTAAGTTTCTCATTGAAGGCTTTACCTAATTTGTAGCGGTTATTTCCTCGAATGAAGACTTGTTCATCTCTAAAATCTTCTATTTTGTAATGTTTTTCAGATTTAATTTTCAAAAATTCAGGGTTATCTTTACGGCAAACAATTCCCATACACCATTCTTCACTGCCACGCCAATGTTCATAAAAAGGGATTTCAGCAAACATTTTCGTTAATAAGTCATCACGTTTTCCCCGATCTTCTATCCACTGTTTTTCAAGGGTACTAATGGGGTCAACATTTAATGGGCATTTAAAATAGCGATATTCCATATTTTTTCCTCTCGGTAGGTTGATTAAAATCTATTATTCAGCCTACTGTCGCCAATAGGCTGTAAATAGGCTCTATCTATCCCAAAGTTTTGCGATCCATTCGTTTTTCACAATCTCACCATCCTCTTTTTTACGGGTGTGGGTTATTTGAACACAGTTTCGGCTTTCCAGTTTGGTGAGGACAATTTCAAGTCGTAATAACCAAAACATAACGTATATCAATCCCGCAACTACGGCAGTTCTTTCATTTAAATCGTATAAATTACATAGCCCACCAAGAATGAATAATGCATCGCCAACAAAGACAAGTTTGACGCTAATATCAACCCCTTTGATTATCCAACTCATCGCTCTTTCAATCTGTTGAGTTGGTAACTTAGCTAAGATTTGTTTGATTTTTTGTTTCATTTTTACTCTCCTAATCTTGGTGCGACTTTCCACGCCACTGTTTTCATCTCCCGACTTGCCTGATGCAATAATTTCAACGCATCATCATTTTTCTCTTCCAACACATTATCTTTGGCGATTTCCAATAAAGTCTGAATATCGACAATTTGCTGGGCGACATCTGTTTTTGTCATACTTCCTCCACCTCAACTACATCATCAATTTCAACAATCTTGTGTGGTAAATTGTTTATATTAAAAGTGTTTAAATCACACTTTTCTAACACTTGCTCGTTGCTTTCAGCCTCAACGACTGCTTCGACTAAACAATAAAGACGTGCGATATATTTCTTCATTTTTCCTCCTTAAAACGGCTTTTTGACGACACGTTCGCAAAATACAGCACGATGTTTACACCATTCATTGTTGGCAAGATTAGGCGCATTCATTCCGGCAACTTGCCAATGGGTTTTAGCAGTAGAATAATCACCTTGGCGTTCACTTTTTGCCGCCAGTTCGCTGTAATATTTAAAGCGTTCAAGCTGGTTGATATTTTTGTGCATACGTTTCTCCTAGTTTGGGATGTCACCGTTATTGCAGGTGTGGGGGTAGAAATCCGCATTAATTTTTGGCGTAATGCCGCCTTGGCTGTAATCTGTGTAAACCAAATACACAACGCCACTAATACAGACTTCTTTGATAGCAGCTTGTGTAGTTGTTTTATCACAACCGGCAACGGTACAAAGTGCGGTTAAAATAAAGATCGCTTTTTTCATTGTTTCTCCTGTTATAAAACACTTTATAAACGCCCCTTAAAACGGGTTTAAATACGATTTAAAGAGCGTTGAAAAGGGTTTTAATCAACCAATTTTTCCACTAATTTAAAGGCGCACATGCAACCTAAACCAAAACAAAATGGAATTAAAAAAGCACCAGCTGCAATAAGTAATAATGTGTTCATCCCTACCTCCCCGCTACATCTTGCTCAAACGGTGTCACCACAAAATCTTCCACACCGGTTTTAATCGTCACCCCCGCCACCGTTGCCGCCAGTTCAGGCTCGTTTAACATGGCTTCTTTGTTGATTTCCTCTTTGGTGCGGATAAAACGGGTTAAGCCTAATGTGTGTAAACTTTCTAATACGCTGTCTGTGCCACGAATTCCCACAGACGGTGGACGTTGTCGCCATTGCACTTCGCCGGTATTAAATGTGCCGGTTTTGGTTTTGCCGTTATTTGTGAGTTCGTCACGGTGACTTTCACACCATGCCTGCACCGCTTCCATAATCGGTTTGGCTTTTGCTTTGATGTCGTTTATCAAAGGGGCGTATTCTTCGGTGATTGCCGCTAAACGGTCGTTTTGCTCAATCGCAAGGCGTTCTATCTCTCGGTTTAAATCGCCGATTGCCTTGATTGCGGTTTCGACTTCATCACGGGTTTGATAGCGCACCGCAAAAGTCTCGTTTTTCACTCGGGTTGCTTTTTTAGCCATTGTTTTCCTCCTCATTGCCATCAAATAACCCCCATTGCATTTGCCATTTTCAACATGGCTTCATAAGTGATCAGACAAATTTCCTCCTTGCCCTCCCGTCTAATTTGAATGCCCCTTCCTAGTCTTTCTGCGAGCCAAAATTTAAAGGTTTTTCCGTCAATTTCAGTTGTTCCCTCTGCGATGTGCTTTGTGATGGCAAGTCCCATTTCGCCACATTTCACACCTAAGGTTTCTAACTGTGAACGGCAATGCATTTTTGCTTCATCCATATTTTTTCTCCTGTTGTTTAATGTAAATAACTGCGCCAAATAACTTTGATGCCTTCTACCATCATTTGGTATTCCACCCAATGCGCCCCATCATTGCCTTGAATATAGGCGAGGGCTTGTCCGGTTTTCTCCAATTTTTCAGTGATAGCGTTGGTATCGATCCGCACTCGGGGTTTGATTTTGTCAAATTCAATGTTTGCTACATGCAAGCCCATTTTGTTGAGGCTCTGAATGCATTTTTGCGTTTGAAATAAGTAGCCTAGGGCGATTTTGTTACACCCGCCAAATACGGGGTGCAGTTGGCGTTGTTTCGCTAAAGTGCGGTCAGTTTTTGTTACGTTTTCCATTAATTCGCTCCTTTCATTTGTGCCTGTGCCTGTAAAATCAGGTCTAAGGTGATCACCGTGCCTTGTCCTTTAGCAGTCATTCCGGCAAGGCGTAAATATTGAGTTAAAGCCCGCAATCCACCTGCTTTGCCGCCGATGTCATAAAGCACGGTCATCAAGTCTTTGTCGGTAATATCCAAGCCCCACGCTTGTGCAATAGCTTTAATGTCGCCTTTTGTACTGGCTTTCACGCCACAGTTATTGCCAATGCGTGACCATAAACGGGCATATTCGTGGGCTTGGTTTATGCCGCCTTGAATACGGGTGTACACTTTGTCATTACCAATCAACGCAAACCCTACTTCCGCTTCTTCTTGAATAATGCGTAATTCTTCTAATGCGTCATAAGGTAGGTGATCGCTTTCATCGACAATCACCAAACCTTGTGTACCTTTAATTTTTTTGGTGATCATTCGTGATAAGCGGTCTTTGCGGCGTGGTGCGTCATTAATGCCAAGCTCAAGGGCTAACTCAAACAAAATACTGCTTAAAGTGGCACGTGCAGGGCTTGCAGTAATCATCCACACATTTTGGTTTGCCTTTTTATATTCTTGACAGGTTTTGGTTTTGCCGACACCGCTTGCACCGTAAATGGTGACCATTGTGGGGAGGATTTTTGCCATATCTAATGCGGCAAATATTTTTTTCGCGGTTGGGATTTCAATAAAGTGCGGTGCTTCCACAAACACTTTCTCTTTCTTTTCACGCGTAGCAAGCCAGTTTTTTAAGGCGGTTTCTACGTTTTCCACATTGCCGGTATAAGTCCCTTTTAAATAGGTGCTTAATGCACTTGCATTAATGCCGGCTTGTTGTGCAATCTCGCGTTGCGAGTAGGTTTGGTTGTCTAAAAGTTGTTTGATTTGTTCAATTAATGTCATCTCTTTTTACTCCTTAAATTCGGCTTAAAGCCCCTTTTCTTCTTTCATCATTGCAATGCCTTTGTGTAAACCTTGCTCAAATTCGTTGAGTTCGTCTTCTGCCAGAACTGTCTCAACTTTGCGGGCCGCATTGCCTTCTGTTTGGGTGAGCCAGTTAAAGGCGAGTTTTTCTTTCGGCTCCACAAATTCTTCATCCGGTACATCAAATTGCTTGCGATACTGTGCCATTTCGTGTTCGGTAAGTTTTTCGTGGTTTTCCACCATATTTTTTGCAATGCGGCGGTTTTGGGTTTCAAGTCGGCGTTGGATACGTGCGCCTTCTTCGCTGTCAAAGGCGGTTTTTTCCACACACTCGGCATCACATAAATACACGCCGTTTTGGTCGTACACATACACCGTGCCGTGTAGGTTGTCGGGGTCGTAACGCACAATTACATTGCCCACATTGCCGCCAATCAGTGCCGGAGCTTCGTAAATATTTTTCTGATTGTTCAGCACATAACCCACCTTGAGCGTGAACCGTCCGTGTTTATCCACTTTAGTGCTTTCGCCTAACATCATCAGCTGACGTAACTGCTCATCAGTAGCAAACACTTGGGAGGTTTGTGCATAATCCCGTTCCCATAATTGGTTTGCGCTGTAAATGCCTTGCCCCAGTTCCGTTTCACGGTCGGCTTTATCGTTCCACAAACGTACACCTTGCTCTAAAATCTCTAAAAACAGGGCTTTGCTTGCGCCTTTTTTAAATTGATAGTCTTCGGTTTTCTCTGTGACCGACCAACCAGTAAAAAACTTCTCTAAACGTCCATCACCATCAATATAAGCAGGCAAACTGTCTCGTCTAAAAGCACGCTCTATGGGTTTTGCTCGTCCGTTGCCTCGACCTTTAAACACTAACGTGCGGATAACTTTAATGCCTAAGCGGTCAAACATCCCTTCCACTGTGACGCCATTTCGGGTTTGTTTCCCACGTTTACGCTGTTGGGTGGTGTGTTTATCGGAGGCGGCTCGCGTGTTATCCATTAAGATTTTTTTCGGGATACCGTATTGCTTAATCATGCGCAAAGTAGCTTGGCGGATTTGGTCGCCGTTTTCGCTATCGTCCACACAGTAAGCTAAAATGCGGCGGGTGCGGACATCTTGCCAAAACCACGTTTTAGGGCGGATAGGGCGGCTGCCGTTTTCATACCAATCCACAAACACGTTGTGTTGATAGCCGTCACCATTGACGATTTCGTAAGCCTCCAAATGTTCCACGGTGCGAATTTGTGGGGCGGTGAGTTCGCGTAATTCGTGTTCACCACCTCGGGCGAGGGCAATTTCAGCGGCGGTAAATTCACGCTCCAATTTGCGCTTAAAGGTCATTCGGCTTGGAATGTCCCAGCCGTTTTCCTCAGCGGCAAGGGTTAAACGGTAGTAACACACGCTTAACTTCGGTTTGCTTTTGCGGAGGTAATCTTTCAAGAAAAATTGCCACGCCAGCTCCGGCACGTCTGCAAAGCGATTTTCGCTTTCTAAACCGGTGCGATCTAACAACATCGGCAGCCAGTCCCGTTGAGGGAAATTTTTCACCTTGTACCACCAGCGTTTGAGACTGCCTTTGCTGATTTTTTCCGCCGTTTGGTCGTCCATTTCGGCATAAAAATTGACGACTTTATCCATTGCGATCATTAACGGTTCGCCGTTTTCAATCAGCCGGGCTAACTTTAATACCGCATTAAAGCGACGTTCCGCCCGTCTTTCTTGGTCTAAGGTTGCCGAGGAGAACACATTCCACGCACTTTCGCTCATTTGGGCTTGGGTGGTAATGGTTTTGTTTTCTACCTTGTTCGCTGATTGGGTTTTCAATAGGATCTCGGCTTGGATTTCTTGGGGGAAGGACGAAAACTCATATTCCAGCCCACCACCGCGTGCTAAGCGTTTGCGGCCTTTCCAAGATTTTGTTTTAGCTTGGTAAATAATTGCTTGAACAGAATTAGGTAAATTGTTTAAACTTAATTCAAGTAATTCTTTAGCTGAGTAGTGAGTTTTTAGGTTATTTCCACTCATAAAAACCTCAAGGCACTATCTGTTAGCGAATTTTTTTAGGTTGCGTTCGGCATAACGTGCAGCCCAAATTTCTTCTGGTGGAACACCTATTGCTTCTGCAATTAAGCGTTCCCCTTTCTTCCATGGGCGATCCAGTGCATTTTTTAATGTACTGCCATTGCTGTAGCCGTGATGAAGAGATAACTGGCGCAATGACCAACCTTTTTTAGATAAAGCAGCTTTAATATCGGCTCTATGCCAATCTACGGCTGTTTTTTTAGTGTCGTTTAATGTCCGCATTAGTTAATCCTTTTCGTTAATCTGATGTGGATATTATACCTCTTTTAAATCAAAGTAAAGTTTAAAAACTTCTTTTTAAAGTTAAAAGACTATAATTTAAGCATTGTTTTCACTATATTCTTGATTTTATTGAAGTTTAAAAACTTTAAAAATTTCTAGTGAGTTTTTTAAAGTTATGAAGGAAAAGTTTAAAAACGAGTATTCTATCGGAACTCGAATCAAGGGACGTCGTGAAGAGTTAAAATTGAGCCGTAAAGCAGTATGCGAGTATCTGGGAGGGGTTGCGTTATCTACATTGCAATTGTGGGAACAAAACGAAAGAGAACCGCAGGCATCAATACTGATAAAGTTAGGGGAAATATTGAATATATCGCCAGCTTATCTTCTCACTGGGGAAAATCAATCAATAACCCAGTCAGCAATTATAAGCAAAGAACCAAGTGATGTTGATAAGTTAAAACAAGCTATCAATGTGCTTGAAAAAGCGTTAAAAACGCCACAGGCAACGCAAGAAAGTGCTTTAGACTTTACTAAGGATGAAATGGAGCTTATTCATTATTTCAGGCTATGCGATGATTATGCCAAGGAAATGACATTAGCTAGTGTGAAAGGCTTGGCGGATAAAGTTCAAAAAGATAAAAAAGAGAGCTCGGAGCCATTTACGGATCGTAAAATAGCCTAATGCTTTTTAAGACAAATCACCGCTAGGGCATTGACTTCTTTAAAAAATGCCCTGATGTGAAAAGGATAGTAAATGACGCCTGCCACGACAAGAATGAATGTTTAATTTTTTGAACGAGATCATATTTTTAAACGTCGTTTGAACATATTTTAACGGCTTTTTAAATTTCTCATTCTATGTGTTCAAAACAGGAATTTCTGCCAAATTTTTCCCATTTCATTATTTCTGTTTTTCCTGCACTAAAAAAGGAGCTTACATTGCGTAAAGCCCCATTCTATAAGGTTTTGAACCACTTAATTCCGTTTAATTCAACATTCGTCCTAATTTCTCATTTTTAGTGGTTGGTTACAAGAGTTAAGAATTGTGCCAATCAAAATCCAAGGTTTAAATTTTCCCCAACGCGATCGTGTATTATTCACAATCCATCCCATAATGGGGTCATTTAATGCATCCCATACCCGAGCTACCATAAAAATACTTCCTACAATGGCACCGGAGACACCCAATACATCCGTGTAATAATACATTAAATACATATATACAATGCCAATCGCAAAATCCTTTCCATAAGCACCTAAACCAAAACTGATTTTGGTTTTCATTGATAAACTCATAATGAGTTCCTCCTTTCAGTGAGTTTCATAACCTCATCATGACAAAAGGAAAAGTGCTTTCCTATACCATTTCTTTATACAAGATTCCTAAAAACTCACTTTATGAGATCTCGATATTAAAAAATGAATTTTCGGGAAAAATTTCTAGGAAAATAGGAATCTATAAAAAAATTCGCTATAATTTGACCGCTCTTTTGCTTGGTAATGTTTCGTAGGTAATGAATGCAATCTGAAGATATTGTGTTGGATTATTTTGATCCGGAAAACGCCCTGGGTAGTAAAACAACCAGCCCCCTTTCCTTACCTTTAGAAAAACAATCGCTACGAGTAAAACTATGGCAACCCCCTTTGAATATGCCTGCCCATCATTGGCACGGGCATATTGAAATCAATATCCCCTTTAACGATGACGTAACATATTTCTACAACGGTTCACAAATTACAGTCAAAAAAAATCATATTGCTGTTTTCTGGGCGGCGATTCCGCATAGTTTGGTGGATCGTAAAAACTGTACTGAAATGGCGGTGATTGATATTCCTGTTCATCAGTTTCTTTCTTGGCAATTAACCGATAAGCTAGTGACTCACATCACCCATGGGGTCGTCATTCAATCCCAAAACCCTGCGCTCGCCGGCACATTTGAAATTATGCGCTGGGAAAACGAGCTGACAAAAGAGGATAAAAATCGCAACCAATTAGTCTATAGTGAAGTGCAATTACTGCTAAAACGCCTAGAACTTGACGGGTGGGAGCTTTTATTAAAGACAAATTATGAAAATCACATGAACGGTAAATCCTCACGCCATACTCAATATTATGTGATTCAAATGCTTAACTATATCGCAAGCCACTTTAATCAAGCCCTCACTGTGTCTCAAGTCGCCGCTGCGGTCGGCTTGAATACCAACTATGCCATGGGACTATTTCAACGTGTAATGCAACTAACGATTAAACAATATATTACGATGATGAGGATTAACCACGCCAAGGCATTACTCACCGATACCGATAAAACCATGCTCGATATTTCACTCACGGCAGGTTTTAATTCTCTAAGCCGCTTTTACGAAAACTTTCAAAAATATACTGGACTATCCCCAGTGAACTATCGTAAACAAATGCGTGGAAATCTTCCAATTCATCATCTCATTCGATAAAAAACCATTAAATTTCAACCGCACTTTATAAGGAATATTATGAAACTTCCCGCTCTCCAATCTGCAAAACTGATTCGCCGCTACAAACGTTTTCTCGCCGATATTGAATTACCTAACGGTGAAATAATGACTATTCACTGCGCTAACACCGGTGCAATGACAGGCTGCGGAGAAAAAGGCGATACCGTCTGGTATTCCCATTCCGATAGCCAAACAAGGAAATACCCCCACTCATGGGAACTGACCCAACTTGCTAACGGACAACTTTGCTGTATTAACACCCATCGCTCCAACCAGCTTGTATTTGAGGCATTAAAAAACAAGCAAATTAAAGAGTTGGCGATGTATGATGACATCTATCCTGAAGTCAAATACGGTGAAGAAAATAGCCGTATTGATTTTTTACTAAAAGGAGAAGGACTTCCCGATTGCTATGTGGAAGTGAAATCGATCACCTTGGTAAAAGGTAATCTCGGCATGTTCCCTGATGCCGTCACAACACGAGGACAAAAACACGTGCGAGAATTATTGACCATGAAAAAACAAGGACATCGTGCCGTAGTATTGTTTGCCGGTCTGCACAATGGGTTTGATCGTTTTAAAATTGCCGAATATATCGATCCCGACTACGATCGATTATTAAAAGAGGCAATAGAACAAGGTGTAGAGGCTTATGCTTACGCCGGTAAATTTGAAATTTTAGAGGGAATTCCTACCGCACTTTCATTGACAGAATCTGTGCCTTATATGAAATAATAAAATTTGATAATTATTTTCATTTAGTTATTGACAACATTATTGATAACAATTATCATCTAACCATTCCAATAACAACAAGCTGGTTTCATAAAAAACACTCAGCGATAATCACTCCAACATTCCCGCCTATTTCCCCACAAATAGGCGTTTTTTTTATTCACAAATCTTTTAGATTCCCTATAATAAAGCACTTCAAAATGATAATTAGGAAATAAACAATGACTGATATTAATACCGTTCTCGCAGAGCTTAAACGTGGCACTGATGAAATTCTTTCTGAAGCAGATTTAATTGAAAAACTCAAAGAAAATCGTCCGTTAAAAGTAAAATTAGGTGCCGATCCTACTGCACCGGATATTCACTTAGGGCATACAGTGGTGCTCAATAAACTACGCCAATTTCAACAACTCGGTCACGATGTTTATTTCTTAATCGGTGATTTTACCGGTATGGTGGGCGATCCTTCCGGAAAAAACACTACCCGTCCTCCCCTTAGTCGTGAAGATGTATTACGCAATGCGGAAACCTATAAAGAACAAATTTTCAAAATTCTTGATCCACAAAAAACCAAAATCGTTTTCAATTCCGAATGGTTGGGTCAATTAGGTACGGAAGGGATGATTCGCCTTGCGAGCAATTACACCGTTGCCCGTATGCTTGAGCGTGATGATTTCAAAAAACGTTTCACCAATAACCAACCCATTGCGATTCACGAATTTATTTATCCTCTATTACAAGGGCATGATTCCGTCGCTCTCGATGCAGATGTCGAACTGGGTGGTACGGATCAAAAATTCAATTTATTGGTTGGCCGTGAATTACAAAAATCAGCCGGTAAAAAACCACAAGTAGCGATCACTATGCCATTGCTTGTGGGCTTAGACGGTGAGAAAAAAATGTCAAAATCCTTGGGTAACTATATCGGTGTGACAGATGCGCCAAATGATATGTTTGGCAAGGTGATGTCAATTTCCGATGAGTTAATGTGGGATTGGTATAATCTGCTTTCTTTCCGTCCATTGGCTGAAATTGAACAGTTAAAAGTCGATGTGAAAAATGGAAAAAATCCACGTGATGTTAAGATTTTACTCGCGAAAGAACTCATTGCCCGTTTCCACGATGAAACAGCAGCCAATGCAGCAGAACAAGAATTTATCAATCGTTTCCAAAAAGGCGCAATGCCGGATGAAATGCCTGAATTTACCTTTAATGCTGAAATAGGTTTAGCGACATTATTAAAAGAAGCAGGTTTAGTACCGTCCACTTCTGAAGCGATTCGTTCTGCACAGCAAGGTGGCGTAAAAATCAATGGTGAAAAAATTGATAATGTCAAAGAAAACGCGCCAAAAGGCACAAATGTTTACCAAGTGGGTAAACGAAAATTTGCACGTGTAACAGTAGAATAATCAAAACACAGCAAAACTGACCGTGCTTGGCTCAAAAGTGCGGTTATTTTTTAAGATAAATTATATGAGTAAGTGCTGAAAAATCCATTTCCTATCCAATGGATAATAAGAGGTGCTTCATTAGAAAGAGGAAATACGATGAGTCAAAAAATTTGGGTAACCGGTGATGCCGTGGTGGATCTCATTCCTGACGGTGAAAATCATTATTTACGTTGTGCAGGCGGCGCACCGGCAAATGTTGCGGTGGGCGTTGCTCGTTTAGGGAGCGAAAGTGCTTTTATTGGTCGAGTAGGAAAAGATCCCCTCGGGCAATTTATGCAAGATACCTTAAACGCTGAAAATGTAGATACCACACATATGATTCTAGATCCACAACACCGCACCTCAACTGTGGTGGTCGGATTGGATAATGGTGAACGCAGTTTCACGTTTATGGTCAATCCAAGTGCAGATCAATTCTTACAAACAACCGATTTGCCTCCTTTTCAAAGTGGTGAATGGCTACACTGTTGTTCTATCGCCTTGATTAATAATCCCTCTCGTGAGGCGACCTTTGAAGCAATCCGCCGCATTAAAGTGGCGGGCGGGTTCTTCTCTTTCGATCCCAATTTACGAGAATCTTTATGGTCTAGCCTAGAGGAAATGAAAAGAGTTGTGATGGATGCCGTGGCGTTAGCAGATGTATTAAAATTCTCCGAAGAAGAGCTTACACTTTTAACCGATAGCGACAGCCTTGATAAAGCCTTTGAAAAAATTACCGCACTTTATCCGGAAAAACTCATTATCGTCACCCTAGGAAAAGACGGGGCTTTATACCATCTTGCCGGAAAAAAAGATGTCGTTGTGGGCAAAGCGTTAAAACCTGTTGATACCACCGGAGCGGGCGATGCCTTTGTGGGCGGATTATTAGCCGGTCTTTCTCAACACCCAAATTGGAAAGACAATGATGTGTTGGTGAAAATTATACGACAAGCGAATGCTTGCGGCGCATTGGCAACAACAGCAAAAGGTGCAATGTCTGCTTTGCCAAATAAATCACAATTGGCTGAATTTTTGGCAAATTAATCCAAAGTGTGTGAATTTATTTCACACACCTTTCCATTAAGTGCGGTCATAAATGAAGGTATTTTATGAAACTATGGTATTCCGATTCCAGCCCCTATGCTCGAAAAGTACGCAGTGTCATTTCTTATCACCAATTACAAAATCAAATTGAATTATTACAAGCAACAAGTGGAATGGATAAACATTCCCCACATAACCAAGCCAACCCTCTTGGGCGTTTACCTGCACTTCAAATGGCAAATGGTGAATGGTTATATAACAGTTCGCTAATTGCAGAATATCTCGATCATTTAGGTTCACAGCCTTCACTTTATGACAACGGAGAGCAACGTTGGCAAATTCTTCGTTTACATTATTTAGCCGATGGGATTTTAGAAAATGAAATATCCGTTATACCGGAAAAACGCCTACGCCCTCAGTCTGAATGGTGGCTAGAACGCCATCAACAAATTTTCCAACGAACGGAACAAAGTCTCATCGCGATTCAAAAATCCATTGATTTATTCGGTGAAGCGCTCAATATCGGTACGCTCAACGCAGTCTGTGCGATTGATTTTCTACTCTTCCGTAATGATTGGACCTACGCCACAAAACATTCCCTTATGGGATCATTAAAATCATGGGCGGAGAAAATGAACGCTCGCTATACTTGTTTAAATGAAACTTACCCAAAATAGGACAACAATGATTATTTTCAATAACGGCAAATACAAAAGTATTCTTGCAGCAGAACAAGGTGAACTTGATACGATACGTAAAACAGTCGAGAGTGATAAATATTTCTACCCGACTTATCATCTTGCGCCCCCCACCGGACTACTAAACGATCCGAATGGACTTATTTTTGATGGCGAAAAATATCACCTTTTTTATCAATGGTTTCCTTTCGATGCCATACATGGTATGAAACATTGGAAACATTTCATCACCCATGATTTCCAAACTTACCAAACCGCCGATAATTTAATTCCTTGTGAATTATTTGAATCCCATGGTTGTTATTCCGGCGGTGCATTAAAAGTCGGCGATAAATTAGCCATGTTCTACACCGGCAATACTCGCCGCACAACGGATGACCAACGTGTGCCTTATCAAAATCTAGCAATTTTTGATTTAGATGGCAGATTACTTAGCAAACGCCCATTAATCGAAAATGCCCCAAAAGGTTATACAGAACATGTACGCGATCCCAAACCTTATTTAACAAAAGAAGGGAAAATTCGTTTTGTCTGTGGCGCACAACGGGAAAATCTTACCGGTACAGCAATTATTTTTGAAATGGCTCACTTAGATGATACACCACGCTTAATTGGTGAACTATCTATTCCAGCCTTTAATAATCACAATGTATTTATGTGGGAATGTCCGGACTTACTAAAATTGGCGGATAAAGATATGTTTATTTGGTCGCCACAAGGTAAAGATCATGAAGACTATCAATTCCAAAATAACTATCATGCGACTTATGCAATGGGGCAATTAACAGGCAATGTACTAGAAGCTGAACATATCGCTGAACTCGATCAAGGTTTTGATTTCTATGCCCCTCAAACCTTTTCCGGTTTAGAAAATAAAGCAAATACCATCATGTTTGGCTGGATTGGCTTACCGGATTTAACTTACCCAACAGATAAATTCAAATGGCATTCTGCTCTCACCCTGCCACGAGAAGTACACATTGAAAATAATCGCTTATATCAACGTCCTATTGCTAAAATTTATGAAAATATGACCACACTTTCCACACAATCCCTGCAAGAAAAAACCAGGATTGAACATTTAGATCGTGCCTATTTAAAATTTGATGCAGAAAATCAGCCGTTCAACTTGTCTTTCTTCACCAATGAAAAAGGTGAAACACTGACCTTATCCTATGAAAATGGCTTAGTTTGTTTGGATCGCAGTCAGTCGGCACAAACAGAATTAATGAGGACATTTGGTGAGCAACGCTATTGTGAAATCCATGAACTTCGCACCGTAGAAATTTTCTTTGATCGTTCAATTGTAGAAATTTTCTTAAATGATGGTGAAAAAGCCATGACCTCAAGATTCTTTATTGAAAAGCGTGAAGATATGGTGATCGCAGATCGAGCATTAACCACTGAAATTGGTTATCCAAAACCAATTCAATATATTTAACAAAACGCTGCAATGTTGAAAATACCCGAAGGGAAAATTAACTTTTGCAAGACATAGCACATCATGCCTCGTTAAAGAAAAAGTGCGGTCAATTCTGACCGCACTTTGAAAGATAGAATTAACGATTTACTCCCCAATGACGGGTGTCTTTGTCAAATTTCATACCTGAGTGAGAACCTTCCGATCCATTGAAATACACATCTTTATTCGCACAAGCTGAAATGATCAATGCACCAATAACAACGAGTAGTAATCTTTTCATAATATTTGCCTTTTTACTTCAATTAACACCAGCGTAGATTGTAACATAACGTAGATGCTTCGACAGCTTATTTATTTGAACCTTCCGGATGCAGACCAATTCCTTGATGGCGTTCTTGCAATTTTGCGATCACATCACGCCATTCCAGCTCTTGGTGGTGCAACAACACCGTTAAGTGATAAACCAAATCTGCCACTTCACTAACAAGTTCTTCAGAATCTTTCTCCATTGCGGCTAAGGCTGTTTCAACCCCTTCCTCTCCAACCTTTTGGGCTATTTTTTTCGTGCCTTTAGCATGAAGTTTTGCCGTATAAGAATGCTCAGGATCTGCAGTTTTTCGTGCTAAAAGATCACGTTCTAATTTTGCAAACCATGTCCAATTTTTAACAGCTTGCTTTTCAAACCGATGAAAACAACTCTCCTCGCCCGTATGGCAAGTTGCTCCAACCGGATTTGCCAAAATAAGCAAAGTATCATTATCGCAATCAAGGCTCATATCCACCACATTGAGAAAATTGCCGGAGGTCTCCCCTTTCGTCCATAATCGTTGCTTGGTGCGGGAATAAAACGTTACCCGTTTTTCATTTAAGGTTTTTTCTAAGGCTTCAGGGTTCATATAACCGAGCATTAATACTTCGCAGGTTGTGGCGTTTTGGACTATAACAGGCAGTAAATTATTGACTTTTTGCCAGTTGATATCTTTTAATTTCATTATTTTTATAACTCTTGATATAAGAATAAATTTCTTGCTGCATTACCAATTAAATTGGTTGTTGTCGCATCAAAAGTGGCACCAACTATACCGCCAACAACAGGAACTATTTTCATTGCATTAATTACCCCTTTTTCTCCAGCCTTTGTGATTAACCTAAATCCAACGGCTTGATTAATCTTTTTTATAACTTCACGAGTGAGATACTTCTGTATCATTGACGTTGTTAATTTATTTGTTACTTGAATACCTGCATTTTTTAGAATATCTTTAATTGCTGATCCACATAAGCAAGTATATACAAGAGTTTTTACTTTATCATCTCGTAAATCCCTTCCACACATATGTGCAATTGCTGCAATCATTCTAATTTGAACAAATAAAACGCTACTTACATTCGCAGGTATAGCGACCGGTAGAGTCATAATACCCCCAAGCCCAGATAAAAAACCAGAAGTTGCACATTTAGTATTCTGCCAACGAATAAGACTATTAATTTTGTCTTCTAAAGAACCATTATCCTGAATATAAGATTCAGCTAATTCCTGTGCTGAATCTAATCCCATAATTCCATGAGTAGATTTTTCATATGCCCAATCTAGAACTTGTAACATTTTTGATTCTGTAATTTCATTTTTCATTTTAAAACCTCTTTTATTATTTGTTTGATTATACTCTCATTTTTAGATTATATGTGATTAGATACTCTTTCAACTCCCCGATCTGAATAATCTGCTTATGAAACACACTCGCTGCCAATGCACCATCCACGTTCGCTTCAATAAATGCATCACGGAAATGCGACATTTCCCCTGCACCGCCAGAGGCAATTAAAGGCACATTACAAATTGACCGCACTTTTTTAAGCTGCTCCAGATCATAACCTTTTCGCACACCGTCTTGGTTCATCATATTTAGTACGATTTCCCCTGCCCCTCGTTGTTGCACTTCTTTTACCCAGTCGAGCAACTGCCATTTCGTTTGACGGGTGCGTTTTTCATCGCCTGTGTATTGATTGACCCAGTATTTGCCGCTCTTTGCTTCAAACCAACTATCGATCCCCACTACGATCGCCTGCACCCCAAAGCGATCCGACAATCTGGAAATCAGAGCAGGATCGGCAAGTGCGGGGGAATTGATTGAGATTTTATCTGCCCCAAAGGCAAACAGTTTTTCAGCATCTTCTACTGTCTTGATACCACCTGCCACACAAAACGGAATATCAATCACTTGGGCGACACGCTCCACCCAGCTTTTATCCACTGTACGACCATCTGATGAAGCCGTAATATCATAAAACACCAGCTCGTCTGCCCCTTCCTCCGCATAACGTTTTGCAAGCGGAACAATGTCGCCGATAATTTCGTGGTTGCGGAATTGCACGCCTTTTACTACCTGCCCGTCTTTCACATCTAAACAAGGAATTATCCGTTTTGCCAACATTGAATAGCCTCCTCTAGATTAAATTTTCCTTCCAATAAGGCTCGCCCGACAATCACGCCGGCTACGCCCGAGCCTTTGAGTGCTGCAATATCGGCAAGTGAACCGATCCCACCTGAAGATTGAAATTGAATCTCGGGGAAAGCTGCACAAATTTCACGGTAAAGGGAAACGTTTGAACCAGTAAGCGTACCGTCTCGTGAAATATCGGTGCATAACACGTGTTGTAAACCAACCGCTTGGTATTCTTCGATCAATTCTTCAAGGGATACTCCGCTGGTCTCTTGCCAACCGCTAATCGCAATGATTTTCTGACCGCTTGCATCAATATTAATATCTAAAGCAAGGACGAATTTATCCGCCCCATATCGCTCAAACCAACCTTTTACCATTGCACGATCTTTCACTGCTGTTGAGCCAATCACGACACGATTTGCGCCGACTGCCAATAAATCTGCCACATCTTGCTCTGAGCGAATACCGCCACCAACTTGGATTGGGCATTGGACTTGCGCGATAATTTCACCAATCAGTGTTGTCTGGCGTTGAGCCTGGTCTTTCGCCCCTGTTAAATCCACCAAATGAAGCTGTTTTGCCCCCTGGCGAACGTAATCCTGAAATTGTGCCACGGGATTATCGCTATACAAGGTTTTTTGGGCATAATCGCCTTGATATAACCGCACCACTTGACCATCAATTAAGTCAAGGGCGGGGATAATGTATGAGGTTTGCATATGTTCTCCTACTATATACCTAGGGTAATAAATTCCCCTAGGTTAAACATTATTCTGCTCTTTTAGGACAGTTATACGTTGTCTTCAAAAAATGTAGAATCAAATTTGATTACTTCATTCTGAAATAAACTAATCATCTCATTTCTAAAATCAGTGGTTTGGTGATGCACTTTTTGATTTTTTATATAATTGATGATCTTTTCTTTCTCTAATTCACCATAACTTAACGCATAATATCCCACAGATCATTCTGTAAAATGAGGAAATAAATCTTTAAATAAATGCGTTGCTTTCTTTAATTTACGCACAAATTCAGCAACAGAAACCGTTTGAGTAATTGCACAAATAAATGAAGATGATCAGGCATTACGTTAATTCTATATAAAATAGACCGATGATTTTTTATAAATCCCAAAATATAACGATACAGAATTTGCTCATTTTCTTCATTAATCTCATAAATCCCATATTTTGTCCGAAAAATAATATGGTAAAACAAACATGTATAACTCATTTTTTCTCTCTAATTACCACCCTAACAGGATAGAATTATGCTTAACCTAGGGTAACTAGTTACCCTAGGAGGAAAAAACGTGCAACTACACCATTCCAACTTTTCGAGCCAGATCACAAAACTAGATTTTTTCCACAAAATTCCGTAACAACAACGCCCCATTCTTACCCGAGCGTTCAGGGTGGAATTGCACACCGTAAAAATTGCCTTTGGCAATGGCTGCAGAAAAATCTACACCATAATGACAGGTGGCGATGGTGTTATCATTCGGGCTAACCGCATAGCTATGCACAAAATAGAAATGGCTATTTTGCTCAATGCCGTCAAACAGTGGGCAACCTTCTACATAACGCACATTATTCCAGCCCATATGGGGCAACGGCAAACCTGTATCAGGGATTAACACCGTTTGGCTTGGCATTAGGTTCAGGGTATTCACCTTACCTTCTTCGGAAAAAGCGGTCATTAGCTGCATACCCAAGCAAATACCCAACACGGGTTGGGTGAGGTTTTGTATCACCTCAATCAACCCTCTCTCTTGTAAATTTTTCATTGCCGCAACAGCCGTTCCCACCCCGGGCAGAATCAGCTTATCGGCAGCTTTAATTTTATTGAGATCACTTGTGATCTCAGCCGCATAGCCCAATCGGTCAAAGGCGAATTTGACGGAAGAAAGATTGGCACAGGCTGTGTCGATGATGACTAATTTCATTATATTATTCCTTGCTATTCTTACTATTTTATGGGTATCAATCCCTAGAAACCTGAATAGTTTGTTTAATATGTTTTAAATTTGCCACAATGGTAAACGTCATTACAATCAGTAATGACCAAGCCCCCCATTTACCTAAATGTACGGTCGTCCACGCGCCCATTTGGTTAGGATATTGCCAAATACCGATAAATGTTCCGATATTCTCTGCCAACCAAATAAAAAAGCCGATTAACGCAAAAGCAAGCAATAGTGACATACGACGTTTGCGGTCGTAAGGGGTAAAATAAACATAAGTACGTACATATAACCCCATTGCAAAAGCAGCTAAATACCATCGATAATCACCAATATAATGGTGCGTAAAAAAGTTGAGATAAATCAACACAGCCACTAAAGCTGAAAGCCAATAAGGCGGATGACTTTTGACTTTCAAATCAAACAATCGCCACGCTTGGATAATGTAGCTACCAACAGCGGCATACATAAACCCCGTGAATAAAGGTACACCACCAATTTTGGTATAGGCAAAATCAGGATAAGTCCAAGACTGAATACTGCTTGATGTTTTAAAGTATTCTAGGGCAAATCCAACTAGGTGAAATAGTGTGATTGATTTTATTTCATCTAAAGTTTCCAATTTTGTCCAAAACATTACCGCTTGTACTACGATGGCAAAAATTAGTAAAACATCGTAGCGGGGAATACCCCATAACCCTGTTTTCGGTATTGCAAACATCACGATAAAAAATAGCCCAGCAAAAAGACAAGCTCTCGCTTCTTTTAACCCGAAAAACCAAAATTCCACCATAAAGCGTTTTATCCCTAGAAGTTCAGGATTAAGTGGATGATGTACAAGCCAATAATCTAGTTTATTTAGCATTTTATGATATTTCCAGAACTACTATTAAAGAATACCCTTACTACTCGGCAGTTCCTCCCCCTCAATCCTAATCGCCTGTCTTAAGGTTCTCCCAAACACTTTAAACAAACTTTCGATTTTGTGGTGGTCATTATCACCTTTGGCTTTGATGTGCAAAGTGGCAAGCATCGTGAAAGCGATGGATTGGAAAAAATGCTCGGTCAGTTCGGTGCTGAAATCACCAACCTTATCCCGTTTAAATTCTGCTTTAAATTTAATAAACGGGCGACCCGATAAATCCAACGCACATTGGGCTTTACATTCGTCCATTGGCAGTACAAAACCAAAGCGGGCAATACCTCGTTTGTCACCAATGGCTTGTTTTAACGCTGTGCCGAGTGCCAGTGCCGTATCTTCTACAGTGTGATGTTCGTCAATCCACAAATCGCCTTTGCAAGAAATGTTCATACGGAAACCGCCGTGGGTGGCGATTTGGTCAAGCATATGGTCGAAAAAGCCCACGCCAGTGCGGATTTCGTTCACACCTGTTTCGTCCAGCCACACTTGCACTTTGATGTCCGTTTCTTTAGTTTTGCGTTCAACCATCGCATAGCGTGGCAGGCGGTCGCCAATATTCGTTACCGCTTCGCCTAACAATTTTTCCGTAATCAGATCCCAGTTCAGTTTTTCTGGGTGATATTGCAACGCTCGAATCCCCAGATTTTCGGCTAATTGTACATCGGTGGCACGGTCGCCAATCACAAAAGAGCGGTCAGGATCGAATAAATTTCTGTCGATATATTTTTGCAACAGTTTGGTTTTCGGCTTGCGGCACGCACACTGATCTTCGGGCTTGTGCGGGCAAATCAGCACTTCATCAAATTCAATCCCTTGCGAGCTAAACAACGCCATCATTGCATTGTGCGGCTTGTCAAAATCTGCTTGTGGGAAAGATGCCGTCCCCAAGCCATCTTGATTACTCACCATCACCAAGCGGTAGCGTTTTTGCAGTTTTAGCAATGCAGGTATCACGTTCGGTTCAAATTTGAGTTTTTCCAAGCTGTCGATTTGGAAATCGGTTTTCGGTTCATCAATCAATGTGCCATCACGGTCGATAAAAAGGGTAGGTTGCATCATTTTTTCCTTATATGTTTTGCTGTGGTTATCAATCCTCTCACCCGCTTGCGGGGGAGAGACAGACGGAAATTGCGTTCGGCAATTTTCGTCAGAGAGAGGGGAAGTGCGGTCATTTTTTACAGAGATTTTGTCATTCCCCTCTCCCTCCGAAATCCTACGGATTTCTCCTCCCTCTTCCGCAAGCAAGCCAGGGGATCGGTATCATTTTATTGTTTCAATCGCCTCCAATACCTTATCATTCTCTTCTTTCGTCCCCACCGTAATCCTCACACAATCTTTTAAATTCAATGCTTTATGCTGATCTCTTAGAATAATCCCCTGTTCCCAAAGAGAGCGAAATACTTTTTGCCCGTCTTTAAATTTCACCAAAAGATAGTTGGCTTCGCTAGGGTAAACCAGCTCCACAAGCGGTAGGTTTTCAAGGTTTTTTTGCAAATCGGCACGATTAGTGAGAAGTTCGGCAACGCTGCGTTGCATTTGGGTTAGCCCTTGTGGTTGCAGGGCTTGGGCGGCAATATCCGACACCGGCACAGGCAAGGGATAGGGCGCGATCACTTTTTGTAAGACTTGGATCAATTCCGCATTAGCAAGGGTGAAACCGCAGCGTAGCCCTGCCAAGGCAAAGGCTTTGGAAAGGGTGCGGATAATCGCCAAATGCGGATAATTTGCCAGCGCTGTCATCATTGTTGCCTCAGGGCAAAATTCGATATAGGCTTCGTCCACCACCACAATCGCACGCCCTGCAGTCATCTGCAAAAGTTCGAGCAAATCCACCCGATTGAGCAAATTGCCCGTTGGGTTATTTGGGCTGCACACAAACACCACTTTCACACCATCTAATTGTCGTTCAATTTCCGCCAAATTCAGTTGAAAATCCGCCGTCAACGGCACGGTTTTACAGGCTATGCCACAGGTTTCGGCACTCACCGCATACATTCCATAGGTGGGTGGGCAGTATAAAATGGCATCATCTGCTTCACAGAATGCACGGATAATCAGTTCAATGCTTTCATCGCCGCCCCGACTCACCAACACATTGTCAGACGATACGTCTGCGTAGGCAGCATACCTTTCCACCACCGCCTGCGGTTGCGGTTCGGGATAGCGGTTAAAGGTGCGGTCGATTAAATCAAAGTTTGGCGAAATCGGGCATTCATTCGCATTTAGCCAAATATCGCCCTTTCCCCCTAATCGCCGAGCAGATTGATACGGGGTGAGCGCTTGAATGTTTTTTCGGGATAAGTTATTGATGTTCATTGTGTTTACCTTATAGGAAAAATATTAATTTAATTTCTAACAGAAATCATAGAATGTAACAGGGCGATCTGCAGAAACTTTGCATTTTTGCATATTGTCTTTTCGCTTCTCTTATTGATCTTTCAACTTCTCCAACCGCACTTCCACCGCTTGTCTGTGCGCCTCAAGCTGTTCAGCGCTTGCCATTGCCATCACTGTTGGGGCAAGAGCCTGGAAACCTTGTGGGGTGAGTTCTTGTACCGTCATTCGTTTGCAAAAATCCGCCAAACCTAAGCTGGAATAAGTGCGGGTATAGCCGTAGGTGGGTAGAACGTGGTTCGTCCCACTCGCGTAATCGCCCATACTTTCTGGCGAGTATGCGCCTAAGAAAATTGAGCCTGCGTTGTCTAGAAATGGCAATAATTCGCGAGCATTTTGCGTTTGTACGACCAAATGCTCGGGAGCATAATCATTACTGATTTCAACCGCTTGTTCTATGCTTTCCGCAATCAATATTCGACTATGAGCGAGAGCTTGGCTAGCAGTTTGTTTTCGTGGTAAGTTTGCAAGCTGTTTTTCAATAGAAAGTGCAGTCGCTTTTGCCAGCGTTTCACTGTTAGTGACCAACATCACCTGGCTATCCGCCCCGTGTTCCGCTTGGGAAAGCAGATCGCTGGCGACAAAATCGGGATCGGCACATTCATCGGCGATCACCAATACCTCCGAAGGCCCTGCGGGCATATCAATCGCCGTGCCACGTTGCATTACTTGGCGTTTGGCTTCGGTAACAAAGGCATTGCCCGGCCCGAATATTTTATCCACTTTCGCCACCGTTTCTGTGCCTTGTGCCATGGCAAAAATAGCCTGTGCACCACCTACGGTATAAATGGTTTCCACGCCACAAAGGTGAGCAGTGTAAAGAATTTCATCGGCGATCGGCGGTGGAGAACAAAGCACTATTTTTTTGCAACCTGCAATTTTTGCCGGCTCGGCAAGCATTAACACGGTGGAAAACAGTGGGGCTGAACCACCAGGAATATACAACCCAACCCGTTCAATCGGGCGGGTCAGCACTTGGCAACGCACACCGGGCTGGGTTTCTATGTCAATTTCTTGATTTTGTTGTGCCTGATGGAAGGTTTCAATATTCGCTTTTGCCTGTTGAATGGCTTGGCAAAGTTCTGGCGAAATTCGACTACTTGCCGCCATAATCTCGTCTTTTGACAGGGTGAGTTTTTGCAAGGCGACTTTGTCAAATTTTTCCGTCAACTCAAACAAGGCGCTATCTCCATTTTGAGCCACATTTTCACGGATAGCGTCCACCGCTTGTTTAATACTCTCCCCCACTTTTTGAGCGGGGCGAGAAAGTGCGGTTATTTTTTCCGAAGTTTTTAAATTGTTCCAAATTAATGTTTGCATTGTATTATTCCTAAAATATTTTCTATGTTTTTTTATTCCCTTCTTTGCCGCCTTTATTTCATTACTTTTTTAGCAACGCAAAGAAAAGTAAGGTACTAGGCCATCATCTTTTCAATCGGTAAAACTAAAATTGAACTTGCACCAATCGCCTTAAGTTGTTCCATGGTTTCCCAAAACAGGTTTTCTTGGCTAACCACATGCATCGCCACTTGGTTGGTATCGTGAGCAAGAGGCAGAATGGTCGGGTTTTCAACGCCCGGCAAAAGTTCGGTTATTTCTTTGAGTTTATTTTTGGGAGCGTGAAGCATAATATATTTTGATTCAGCTGCTTGTTGCACGCCTTGAATACGGGTGAGTAGTTTATCAACAAGAATTTGTTTGTCCGTTGGTAGGGATTCTGAGCGCTGAATTAAGCAGGCTTTAGAGCGGTAAATCACTTCTACCTCTTTTAATCCGTTCGCTTCAAGGGTCGCCCCCGATGAGACTAAATCGCAAATCGCATTGGCAATCCCCGCACTAGGTGCAACCTCCACAGAACCATTCAGTAAGCAACTTTTAAATGGCACATTTTGTTCTGTCATATAGCGTTTAAGCAGATTCGGATAAGAGGTAGCAATACGAGTATTAGCGAGATCTTTCACGTCTTGATAATCACTGTCACGATCAATAGCGAGTGAAAGTCGGCAACCACCAAAATCAAGTTGACGGAGTTTTTTATATTGCACAACCTCTCCCATGGCAAGACGTCCAAGTTCTTCCTCTTCAAGCACATTTTCACCGAGAATACCGAGATCGACCACACCGTCGAAAATCAGTCCCGGAATATCGTCATCACGCACACGCAGAATTTCAATCGGCATATTTTCCGCATAGGCAATCAAACGCTGTTCATTCCAGTTAATTTTCACGCCACACTGTTTAAGAAGTGCGGCGCAATCTTGGCTTAAGCGCCCTTTCTTTTGTAAAGCAATGCGTAAACGATTTGATGAGTGAGTTGTGTTTGTCATGTTGTTTTCCTGTTTTTTGTGAAGTTTAAATAAACTAAAACCCCTCGGGGGTTTCCTTCCGAGGGGTTTTGGTTCTGTTATGATATCGCACTCGGAAGATATTTTTCTATCTTCCAGCCACACAAACATGCCTGAAAGATATTCAGGTATGGTGGTGATGACGGTAAGTGCGGTTCATTTTCATATTAAATTCCTCTTAAATCAGTTGCCTTTGAGTTTATGCTTAAAATAACACTTTATGCAAGCATTATTTTGAATATTTTTCAATTTGCATCAAAAAATTAAGATCACTTGATAAAATTCAATACACTCTCTAAAATGCGCCACTCAAATTTGTAGTTCGCAAACCTCCTACACAAAAAAACTAGGTATATAATCATGAATATTTCAAATCCCAATCACAACCGAAAAGCAGTTGTGATCTTTTCCGGCGGGCAAGATTCCACCACCTGTTTATTTCAAGCCATATCCGATTACGGCAAAGAAAATGTTGAAACCATCACCTTTCAATATGGCCAGCGACATGCTATTGAACTAGAAAAAGCCCAATGGATTGCCCAAGATCTTGGCATAAAACAAACCTTAGTGGATACCTCCGTTATAAAAGCCATTACCCATAACGCTTTAATCGATCAACAAACTAAAATCGAACAAAAAAACAACGAACTGCCAAACACCTTTGTCGATGGTCGAAATGCCTTATTTTTACTTTATGCGGCAATTTACGCAAAGGGACAAGGGATTCAAGACATCATCACTGGGGTATGTGAAACAGACTTTAGCAGCTATCCCGATTGCCGTGATGTTTTCGTCAAATCTATGAATGTGACGCTCAATCTTGCCATGGATTATCAATTCAATATTAAAACGCCTTTAATGTATCTTACTAAAGCCCAAACTTGGCAACTTGCTGATGAATTAGGTGTGTTAGATTACGTTCAACAGCATTCCCATACTTGTTATGAGGGTGTGGAAGGCGGTTGTGGCGGCTGCCCGAGTTGTGAATTGCGCAACAAAGGGTTACAACAATATTTGCGACAAAAGTGCGGTGAAAAAAATGTTTAAAATTTCCAAAGAGTTCAGTTTTGATATGGCGCATTTATTAGATAATCACGATGGTAAATGCCAAAACCTACATGGACACACTTACAAATTACAAGTGGAAATCACCGGCGACTTGCACGAAAATGGGGCGAAAAAAGCCATGGTAATGGATTTTTCCGATTTAAAAAATACCGTGAAAAAAGCCATTTTAGATCCTATGGATCACGCTTTTATTTACGATCAAACCAGTGAACGGGAAAGTAAAATCGCCGCATTATTGCAAGAATTAAATTCAAAAACTTTTGCCGTACCTTTTCGCACGACTGCTGAAGAAATGGCACGATTCATTTTCAACCGTTTAAAATATGATGAAAAACTCGCGGTTTCAGCAATTCGTTTATGGGAAACCCCAACCTCATTTTGTGAATATTCGGAGTAAGTGTGGTGGAAAAACTCACAAATTTTGACCCGCACTTTAATATTGTGGAAATTTTTGAAAGCCTGCAAGGGGAAGGCTTCAATACGGGTATGCCCAGCATTTTTGTTCGTTTTGGTAAATGTAATCTCGCCTGCCCTTGGTGCGATACGCCCTATAACCAATTTGAACGCTGGTCTGCCTCACAGATTCTGGCAAAAGTGCGGTCGTTTTCAGCGAAGAATATTATCATCACCGGTGGCGAACCCACCATTGTGCCTAAAATTGAATTGCTACTCGATCAATTCAAAGCAGACGGCTATTTTCTCGCCATTGAAACCAACGGCTTAAAAGCAATTCCGCCACAAATCGACTATATTGCCACCAGTCCAAAGCGTCTTTATATGTACAAATACGAGCAACGTTGCATTGAATCTGCCGATGAAGTACGCGTTGTAGCAGATGAAAATGTCTTACCTTTTTGTGAACTGATAGAACAAAAAATCCGTGCGAAGCACTATTATCTCTCCCCTTGTGACATTGATGGCAAAATGAATTTACTGGAAACTATCACCCAGTTGGGCAAACTCAATCAACGCACGAATAAACCCAAATGGCAATTAAGTTTACAGACTCATAAACTAATGGGCATTGAATAAAAAATAAGTAGTAAAACAGGGCTAGTGCAATATTTCTAATAAATTTTTTGCACTAGCCATTTTTTTTTAAATTTCGTACTATACGCCATCGTTTTCCCATTTCTCTTTTATTTATGAATAATCTTGAACTTGAACAACTTCTCAACCAAACGCTCAATTCAAACCAAATTTCCGATTATGCGCCAAACGGCTTACAAGTCGAGGGTAAAGCCAACATCAAAAAAATCATTACCGGAGTAACGGCAAGCCAAGCGTTAATTGATTATGCCGTCAGCCAACAAGCAGACGCCCTACTCGTCCATCATGGCTATTTTTGGAAAAGCGAAAATCCTTTCATTCGAGGGATGAAAGGTAAACGAATCAAAACCTTGTTAGTCAATGACATCAATTTATATGGCTATCATTTGCCATTAGACGTACATCCTGAACTTGGCAATAATGCACAACTTGCCAAACTACTTGGTATCGAAAATTTACAACCCTTAGAAAATACCCCGACAAACATTCCCGTTTGGGGAGAATTAAACAAACCAATAACCGCAGAAGAATTTGCCACCCGTATTGAACAAGTTCTTCAACGTAAACCGTTAATTTGTACCGAAAACGGACCACACTTTATTCGAAAAATCGGTATCTGCACAGGAGGGGGACAGGGTTATATCGACCTCTCGGCAGCACAAGGTTGTGATGCGTTTATCACAGGAGAAGTTTCCGAACAAACCATTCATTCCGCCAGAGAGCAAGGCATTCACTTTTTTGCCGCCGGTCACCACGCCACCGAACGCTACGGTATCAAGGCTCTCGGCGAATGGCTGGCAAAAGAATATGGCTTTGATGTGGAGTTTAAGGATATTGATAATCCGGCGTAATATACTGGTTCAACCAAAAGCCGCTTCATTGCTCAAAATAGGCAAAACAGGTATAATTCACAAAATTTTTTATTCAACCAATAGGAAAAAATATGGGTTTCTTAACAGGTAAACGAATTTTAGTCACCGGTCTCGCAAGCAACCGTTCTATTGCTTACGGGATTGCAAAATCAATGAAAGAACAAGGTGCGGAGCTTGCTTTCACTTATCTCAACGAAAAATTACAACCACGTGTAGAAGAATTTGCCAAAGAATTTGGTTCTGATATTGTGCTTCCTTTAGATGTGGCAACCGATGAAAGTATCCAAAACTGCTTTGCCGAATTAAGTAAACACTGGGATAAATTTGACGGTTTCGTGCACGCCATTGCCTTTGCGCCGGGTGATCAATTAGACGGTGATTATGTCAATGCCGCAACCCGTGAAGGCTACCGTATTGCTCACGATATCAGCGCATATAGCTTTGTGGCAATGGCACAAGCCGCGCGCCCTTATTTAAATCCAAACGCAGCATTATTAACCCTTTCTTATTTAGGGGCAGAACGTGCTATTCCTAACTACAATGTCATGTGTTTAGCAAAAGCGTCATTAGAAGCAGCAACTCGCGTAATGGCTGCGGATTTAGGCAAAGACGGAATCCGTGTTAATGCGATTTCTGCCGGCCCAATTCGGACATTAGCTGCCTCAGGCATTAAAAACTTCAAGAAAATGCTTTCTGCTTTTGAGAAAACTGCCGCATTACGCCGTACAGTAACCATTCAGGATGTGGGTAATTCCGCTGCGTTTTTATGTTCTGATCTCGCCTCAGGTATTACCGGTGAAATCGTTCACGTTGATGCCGGTTTTAGCATCACCGCAATGGGCGAATTAGGCGAAGAATAATTTTCGTCTCATTTATTTTGGGCAGACTTATTGTCTGCCTTTTCTCTTTTTTGAAATATAACTATGTTCCAAGACAATCCATTACTCGCACAACTCAAACAACAAATTCACGAAAGCAAAGAGCGTGTAGAAGGTGTAGTGAAAAGCACCGACAAAGCCTATGGCTTTTTAGAATGTGATAAAAAAACTTATTTTATTGCGCCGCCTGCAATGAAAAAAGTGATGCACGGCGACAAAATTACCGCCACGATTGAAAAACAAGGAGATAAAGAACAAGCCGAACCGGAATCTTTGATCGAACCTATGCTGACCCGTTTTATTGCCAAAGTGCGGTTCAATAAAGACAAGAAATTACAAGTGTTGGTCGATCACCCAAGCATTAATCAGCCTATTGGCGCACAACAAGCCAAGTCTGTAAAAGAAGAATTGCAAGAAGGCGATTGGGTTGTTGCTAGTCTGAAAACCCACCCCTTGCGTGATGATCGCTTTTTCTATGCCACGATTAACCAATTTATCTGCCGTGCAGATGACGAATTTGCCCCTTGGTGGGTTACACTAGCCCGTCACGAACAATCGCGTTATCCGGTACAAGGTGCCGAGCATTATGAAATGCTTGATCAACAAACGCGTGAAGATTTGACCGCACTTCATTTTATTACCATTGACAGTGAAAGCACACAAGATATGGATGATGCGCTCTATATCGAGCCTGTTGAACAAAATGGTGAGCAAATGGGTTGGAAATTAGTCGTTGCGATTGCCGACCCGACAGCCTATATCGCTCTCGATTCACAAATCGAAAAAGATGCGAAGCAACGTTGTTTCACTAATTATCTCCCCGGTTTTAATATTCCCATGTTGCCACGTGAGCTTTCCGATGAGCTCTGCTCTTTAATGGCAAATGAAACCCGTCCAGCCCTTGTTTGCTATCTTGAAACGGATTTACAGGGCAATATCACGGCAAAACCGTATTTTGTTTCCGCTTATATACAATCAAAAGCCAAACTTGCCTATAACAAAGTTTCTGATTATTTAGAACAAATACCCAATGCGTGGCAACCGGAAACCACTGAAATTACCGAGCAAATTCATCGCTTACACCAATTTACATTAGCACGGATCAACTGGCGTAAAACCCATTCTCTATTGTTCAAAGAAAAACCGGATTATTCTTTTGTACTGGCTGAAAATGGTAAAGTACAAGAGATCAAAGCGGAACACCGCCGCATTGCAAATCAAATTGTAGAAGAATCGATGATTATTGCGAATATTTGTGCGGCACAATTCTTAAATGAACAGACAAAAACCGGTATTTTCAACACTCATAGCGGTTTTGATAAAAAATTCTTAGAAAACGCCCATCATTTCTTAATAGCAAATCTGGCTAACGAAGAAAATCAAGCAGAACTTAATGAGCGTTATTCTACGGAAAATTTATCAACGCTGAATGGCTATTGCCAAATGCGCCACGATATCGAACCGATTGAAAGCGATTATCTCGAATTACGCCTGCGTCGCTATTTAACCTTTGCTGAATTTAAGGCTGAATTAGCACCGCACTTTGGTCTGGGTTTGGCAGGATATGCCACCTGGACATCTCCAATTCGCAAATATTCCGATATGGTGAATCACCGCTTAATCAAAGCCGTACTCACACAACAGCCCTATGAAAAACCACAGGAAGAAGTGTTAGCACGCTTACAAGAAGCCCGCCGCCAAAATCGCTTAGTAGAACGTGATATTGCCGATTGGTTATATTGTCGCTATCTTGTCGATAAAGTAGCTGAAAATGCAGAATTTGATGCTGAAGTGCAAGATGTTATGCGGGGAGGACTACGGGTTCAATTGTTAGAAAATGGTGCCTCAATGTTTATTCCAGCCTCTAGCCTTCATAATAATAAAGAGGAAATCCAAGTAAATACCGATGAACTCGCCCTCTACATTAAAGGTGAACGTATCTATAAAATCGGGGATATTGTTCGGGTGAAACTCACGGAAGTGAAAGAAGCTACACGGAGTATTGTTGGTTCCGTGGTGATCTAGCATAAAAAATGGCGTTTTTCAACGCCATTTTTTACAACATTATTTATCACTACAAAAAGGGGAATTCAGGGAGACCATGCTTGTCCCAATATGTAGCATATAGCGACCCTCAGTGTGCCCCCACTAGTAAACCATCTTTGTGTCGTGGTTACCCTATCGGGTAAATTATTTATTCTTTTAATTTCAACCATTTACTGCTTAATGTTCCCGCCGTCATTGCACCGTTTACATTTAATGCGGTACGTCCCATATCAATAAGCGGTTCAATTGAAATCAATAAACCGACTAATTCAAGCGGTAAGCCTAAGGTTGAAAGCACCACGATCGCAGCAAAAGTTGCCCCACCACCTACACCGGCAATACCAAAAGAAGAAATCGCCACCACTAAAACAAGTGTGGCAATATAACTCACACTAAAAGGATCGATACCTACCGTCGGCGCAATCATAACAGCTAACATCGCAGGATAAATCCCTGCACAACCATTTTGCCCGATTGTCGCCCCAAAGGTAGCCGAGAAATTTGCAATAGCTGGATTATTGCCAAGTTTATCCGTTTGCGTTTCAATATTAAGCGGAATAGTTGCAGCACTTGAACGAGAGCTAAAGGCAAAACTCAATGTCGGCATCACTTTTTTATAATACTGAATCGGGCTAATACCGGATAAGAAAAGTAATAAGCCGTGAACAACAAACATCAAGAAGATAGCAATATAGGAAGCGATAATAAAACTTCCTAGATTCAAAATATCCGCCCATTTTGAAGTTGCCCCCACTTTAATCATCAAGGCAAATACCCCATAAGGCGTTAAACGAATCACAAAACGCACTAAACGAGCCACTAATTTATTAAGTGTTTCCACACCTTGTGCAATACGATCACCCAATTCTTGATTTTCTTTACGCAAACTTAACGCCGCTACGCCTAGAAATGCAGAAAAGATCACCACACTAATAATTGAAGTTGGATTTGCTCCTGTTAATTCAGCAAAAGGATTTTTGGGAATAAAGGAAAGCAGCATTGCCGGCACACTTAATGCATTAATTTGATCTGCACGACCCAATACTCGGGTTTGGGCAGCAAGCTCACGTTCACCGGCGACTAAGCCTTCTGCCGTTAAACCGAATAGTTGTACCATAATAATGCCGATAAACGCAGCAATTGCAGTAGTGACAAGTAATACGGAAAGCACACTAAAACTGATTTTCCCTAAAGAACGAGCTTCATTTAATCGGGTAATTGCCGATAAAATTGAAACAAAGACTAATGGCATCACGATCATTTGTAATAAACGAACATATCCGCCACCTACAAGATTAATCCAATCTAATGCGGTTTTAATCGTGCCTTCATCACCAATGTTTTGTAGCAATGCGCCAAAACCTAAACCAAGAACTAACCCAATAAAAACCGTTTGTCCCAATTTTTGTGTTTTTTTGTAAAGATAGCCTAACAGCACAAGAATCAGTGCAAAAATGGCTAAAGTAAGAAATAACATATTCATATTCTCCAATAAATTCGGTGGCAATATTAGATAGACTTCCGAATAAAAGATCTAATCGTTTTTTGTTATAGCTTATAATTTTATGGAATATCGTTTTAAACGACGGAAACCGCTTTAATTTGTAGATAGGCATTCATACCCACCCTAAAGCGTAATTCATTTTGTGCCCATTTGCTGATACTTGCCCAAATCTTATGCCCTTCAATTAATACCGCAATATCCACACGAGAATCCTGTATATCAATTTGTTCAATTTGACCACATAAAATATTGCGAATACTGGTTTGTTGCGGTTTCTGCAAGGCGATTGACACATCGGAGCTATAAATACAAATGCGAACAAACTCTCCCACTCCCGCATTCATTTGATGAATCCAAAGTGATTGTTCGCCAAGTGAAAGTGCGGTCATTTTATAAGGCGGATGATGCAAATGCACGGGTAAGGATAAAACGCTACTCTGTTCATTTTCCCCTTTCCAAGGGGCGAAAATCGTACTGTTCCAAATTCGTTCCACTGAATCACAGGCTCTGACTTTCCCATTTTCCATTAATACTACCCGATCTGCGAGTCGTAATAATTCCTCTAAACTGTGTGTGACATATAAAATGGGAATATGAATTTCTTGAGAAAGCCGTTCTAAATAGTGCATTAATTCCCGTTTACGGGGTAAATCCAAGGCTGAAAGAGGTTCATCCATCAATAATATTTCCGGATCGGTGAGTAATGCACGTCCAATGGCAACACGCTGTTTTTCCCCCCCAGAAAGGGTGAGCGGGTAACGTTTCAGTAAATGATTAATGCCAAGTAATTCGACAATATAATCAAATTCCTCTTTTGAAACATTTTTCACGCCATAACATAAATTGCCTTTCACTGTGTAATGAGGAAATAAGCGGGCATCTTGAAATACATAACCGATTTTACGCAAATGAATAGGCACGTTTTGTTGCGTTTCAGTGTCAACCAAAGTGCGGTCATTTAATCGAATAAACCCTTCATCAGGCTTTGTTAGCCCGCTTACTAAATTAATTAAAGCAGTTTTCCCCGCACCGGATAAACCGAAAATAGCCGTCACCCCTTGAATAGGAAGTTGCAGATTTGCCTCTAACGCTAATTTTCCTAGTTGTTTCTTAATATTAATTTGCAACATTGCCCTGCCCTAATTGTTTCTGCATACGTTTACCCAGCCATTCTGAGGCAAGTAATGAAATGAATGAAAGTATAATTGCAAATATACACAAACGTGCTGTTTGCGCTTCGGCTCCCGGTGTTTGAATGAAAGAGTACATCGCAAGAGGAATAGTTTGAGTTTCACCGGCAATATTGGAAACAAAAGTAATGGTTGCACCAAACTCCCCTAATGAGCGGGCAAAGCCTAATATCAATCCGGCTAATACGCCCGGGAGTGAAAGAGGGAAAGTAATTGTAAAAAAAACACGCCATGGAGAGGCACCCAAGGTTTGTGCTGCCTGTTCAAGCCACACATCAATATTTTCAAGGGAAAGACGAATCGCCCGAACGACTAAAGGAAAAGCCACCACCGCAGAGGCAAGTACCGCCCCTTTCCAACTAAACCCAAAAGACACACCAAACCATTGATAAAGATACCGTCCGATAACCCCATTTCTCCCCATTGCTACCAGTAATAAATAGCCGATCACAACAGGCGGCAATACTAAAGGCAAATGAATAATGCCACTCACCAAAGATTTACCATAAAAATTTTTACGAGCCAAAAGCCATGCCACAAAGATCGCCAAGGGCAAACTCCAAAGCATCGCATTAAACGCCACACTTAAACTCAGGCAAATGGCATCGATTTCTAAGGGACTGAGATTAAATAGAGAAAGAAATTGAGTAGGCAAACTGTGTTTCCTTATCACACTAATATTTTTCTTAAAGAGTCATAGGATTTTAACAAAAAGGGCAAAACCTTGCCCTTTCTTTCCATTCGATTTATTTCACGGAGAAACCATAACTTTCTAACACTTTTTTCGCGTCATCAGAGCTAAGATATTTTAAGAAATCACGTGAATCTACATTGTCATGCTCTTTTAAAATCGCCATCGGGTACACCACCGGTTTATAACTCTCCTCAGGAAATACGCCCACGGTTTTCACTTTTTGGCTCACTTTCGCATCGGTACTATACACAATTCCATAGGGGGTTTCAGCCCGTTCCACCAAAGCTAACGCGCCACGAACATCTTTTGCTCGAGCTAAACGCTCTTTAACCTTATCCCACAAATTCAGTTTAGTTAAAGCTTCTTCCGCATATTGTCCTGCTGGCACATGTGCAGGATCGCCAACGGATAAATAACCATCTTTTAAGGCATCCAGCCACTCACCTTTGGAAATCTCCACAGCATCGACCGCACTTTTCAGCGGAGCAATTAATACTAATTCATTCCCCGCCAAGTTTTTTTCCGTTTCTTTCACCGTTAAATTTTTCTCAGAAAGATATTTCATCCATTTATTACTGGCTGAAACAAAAATATCCGCAGGAGCGCCCTCTTCTACTTGTTTTGCCAAGGTTGAAGAGGAAGCAAAAGAAAACACAACCTCATTTTTAGGGTTTTGTTTCGCATAATCTGCTGCGACCTGCTGCAATGCATCAGTCATTGAGGCAGCAGCAAATACGGTGACTTTCGCTGAACTCATCGAAGAAACACTTAAGCCAACAACAAAAAGTGCGGTTGAAATTTTGATTAATTTTTTCATCATTTTCTCCTATGTTAAACATCGTTATCTACTAAATTATATATCGAAATAAAAAATAGCGATACGTGAAAATTTGGTTTTATCATAAAATATATAACGCTCCGTTGTTATAAAAGGAATCCCTATGAAAAATACTGAAATTTTACTCACGATAAAACTACAACAAATGCTTTTTATTGATCCCAAACGGGTTAGCTTACTCAAAGAAATTCAGCAATGCGGTTCAATAAATCAAGCGGCAAAAAATGCCAAAGTCAGTTACAAAAGTGCATGGGATCATCTTGAGGCAATGAATAAACTCAGCCCTAGCCCGTTACTCGAACGCAATACAGGGGGAAAAAATGGAGGTGGTACGGTTTTAACAAATTATGCCAAGCGCTTACTCCAACTTTATGATTTATTAGAGAAAACCCAAGAGCATGCCTTCAAAATTTTACAAGATGAATCCATACCTCTCGATAGCCTACTTACCGCCACTGCACGCTTTTCTTTACAAAGTAGCGCACGCAATCAATTCTTCGGCAAAGTGGAACGTCAACGAATGATGGATTCTCGTTGTATTGTAGATGTAAAGGTTGAGGGATTACCCGCCCCCTTACAAGTCTCTATTACTACAAAAAGTGCCTCACGTTTAAAATTAATGACAGAAAAAGAAGTGATGCTGATGTGTAAAGCACCTTGGGTGAAAATGACGATACAGCCTTTGGAAAATCAAACAAATCAATTTCCCGTGAGCATAAAATCACTCAATGAGGAAGAATCCATTTTAGTTTTCGATGATAGCGGAATGGAATTTTGTGCAACAATCACTCAACCAAATCAATGGCAAATTGATCAACAAATTTGGTTGCATATCGATCCGGAACAAATTATTTTGGCGACATTAGAATAAATTTTTGACAAGAAAAAACGGCTGAATATCAGCCGTTTGTTTTTTAGTTTTCTTCATTATCAGGAAGTGAATCAAAATAGGTTCTTAATTCATCCAACGATGTGCCGGCAAGCGGACTATGCGGCGAGGAAATATATTGAGAAACAGCATAAACACGCTCTTGCAACATGTTGTATGCCAAGCTCGGTTTGGCATCATATAACCATGCGAGGTAGCTCACTAGGTAGGAATAGCCCAATTCATTCCAGTTGGCATAATTTGCTGCGGTAAACGCTGCCACATTACGGGAAATGGCACGCACTTCATCCGCCTCAATATAACCAGCAACATAACTATTACGCGCTATCCAAATTGTGCGAACCAAATCGAAACCGGAAACATTAATTTTCGCCGCATCAATTCCTTTTATATCAAAGCCCACTTCTTTCAATGATTGAATTAAATCCTCAGCGTGTGGATAAGCCATGATTGCCGTATCCGCTCCTTCAAGCGCACCGTTCCATAATCCGCTAATGGTTTCTCGAGCCTCTTCTGCGCTGTTAATATCCCAAGCGGTGGAAAGGGAAGATTTTACCGTTGACTCCGCCTCATTATAAATACCATAGAAATCATTTAGGGCAAGTGCATCGCTATACTTCACTTCCTTTTCAGGACGAATAAGAGGATCTTTTTTCAATACACCCTCGCCATCATCTTGCAAAACCTGTGAGCTTTCATAAAAACCATACACTAAAAATGCATATTTTTCTTCGTCATTCTGTAATGGTACTTTAGGTTCCAGCATGGTTAATAAGCCAAAAAATGGCTCGCCGATTTTTTGCTTCACCGCAGAAATATGCACCCAGCCCATAAATAATTTGCCTAAGCCAAAAAGGGCTAATAAAACAATGCCACTCCATAAGATCCATGCTTCTCCGGAAAGCGGAACAATATTTAAAAACGTGTTAGCAATGAGTGCCACGCTAAGTAACACTAAGACCACACCTTTTGCTTGCGAAACTCTTCCTTTTTTAAATCCTGAGATTTTAATTCTGATGCAATACTCATCATATTTTCCTTATTTTGATTAAACATTAAATAAACATTATATTTATTCTACAAAGCAAAGCAAAGCAAAGCAAAGCAAAGCAAAGCAAAGCAAAGCAAAGCAAAGCAAAGCAAAGCATTTTCAGTGTAATTGAATATTTATTAAACAATCATTTTTTATTTCGTTTTAATTTCTTACAAAAATAACGCCATAACTTCGGGCAAAGCACATACCATTGAAAATAAAAAATAATAATGGCAATAATCCCCATTAATTCTATTGCAATCGGCTCAAGGAAGTTTGGAAGAAGAAAAGAAAAAATAACAAGGGCGAGATAACCCAATGGAAAAGTCAGCCAAAGAAGTCCGAGAAAATAACCAATATGGGCTTCTGCAGGATTCACTATTTCTTCCGCAAGAATAAAATGAAAATATAAAACCGTCAAAGCCATAAGAAAGAGCGGTATAAAAATAAGAAGTTTTTTCCATTTAGCCATTATTACTTTTCCAACTCATTTATCATTGCCGTGAGATCGGGTTAAATATTCCAAAATAAGCTTAGGTAATATGAATAATTTATTATTCACAGATTAATTTTTTCGCATGTGAGACTTTTTATATAATTCCCCCAAAAAATAGATAAAATGAGGTAAAACATAGCAATAAAGAAAAGAAAATCAAAAATAAAATGATTTTCTTTAAAGCATTTTCTTAAAATGACATTTCGTAATTTAGGGTAAAGCACATACCATTGGAAATAAAAAGCACCGATAGCAACAATGCCCATTAGCCCAGCCACAACCGGATTAAAGGAACTGTTGCCACCAAAACCGAAGAGGGAAAAAACAACAAAGACAAAAGAACCAAAGGGAAAAGTCAGGTAAAAAAGCAAAAGGAAATAAGCGATATAGGCTTCCCCATCATGCTTATCCCCATTTTCAATAATCATATAGAAATATAAAGAACCACTACCGTCCAAAGAAAGAGCGGTATAAAAGCAAAGACTTTTTTCCACTTAGTCATCATTATTCTTCCAACTCATCCGCCATTGCCGCTAAAATTTCACGGGTTAAATAGGCTAAAGAACGATAAAACGGCAAGGTAGCATAGGTTTCTACTTGAGTGAGAAATTTCGCAGCACAAGGCAATAAAAAAGCTTCAAAAAACGCTCGCTGGGCAGAAATGGAATCAACGTTATCTTCTAACCAAGAAGCTGTTAGCAAAAGTAACGCAAAATGATCCGCACTTTCTACTTCCGGCATAGCACGCTCGTCACGAAAAGCGATAAAATCCGCTAAATCAATATCATAAGCTGAAATTGCTGTGGTGACATGACCTTCCGATCCAAACAATTTTTGGTATGCTTCATTTAACAAGGTAAGGTCAATTTTTAACTGGAGATTACCTAACGCGGCTTGACTTTCCTTATCCGCGTCTAACGCCCACACTTGGTTTAAGCCTTTTTGTTGCAACCAATCAAAAACACCGGCAAGTACCGGATCGGTCGGAGCACGATAAAATAAATTGCCAAATAAACGGCTAACTAAAGAAAAATTATTCAGTGTTTTTTCTGTGCTCATACTACTTTTCCATTTAAAAGTGCGGTCAATTTTTCCTTTGTTTTTTGCTCAACGACATCAAGCATTGCACGGCGCGCTGCATCATCAATTAAATGAAGATCGCCAAATAACTCATAGGTCACATTTTCAATGCCACAGTAATTAAACAAACCGTTCACGAGGCAATGATCAAGAGATTTATCAATACCAAATTCTTTATACTTCTCCACATTACTACCAAGCGTGATGAATTGTTGCATTTGCTTCCCTTTCAGCAAACCAACGGATTCTCCATTTTCGGTTTTATAAGCAAATCCATGGCTTAACACCCTATCTAAATAGCCCTTTAAAATCGCTGGAAACCCCATCCACCAAAGGGGGTAAACAAGGGTGATTAAATCCGCTTGGCGAATCAGGTCATGTTCATATTTCACTTCTTCGGGAATAGTGCCAGTATTCACGGCTTTTAGCTCTTCAAAAGAAATGATCGGATTAAAATCCAAGGTATAGAGATCACGAAATTGGGTTTCCACGCCAAGGCTTTGGCTGGTTTTCTCCACACAATCCGCCACTGCCCGCCCAAAGCTACCTTTAGAATTCGGATGCGCAAAAATAATAAGATGATTCATTCTGTTACCTTTTCAACAATCAGCGTGATACCTTCTACACGCACAACTTTTACAAGAGCATTCATGACGAGATGTTCGCCTTGAATACGCCAAGTGGTATCGCCAAACGCACCACGTCCAATACCGTTTATAGCGATTTCCTGCACGATACCCTGCTTACCAACCATCGCATGATCACGCTGATTTAAGGAGGTTTTAGCCTGATCCTGACGATCTTTATTATGCTGATATTTCCACCAAGCGAACGATAAAATACAAGCTAAAACGCCATAAAAAATCGCTAATCCGACTAGCGAAAAAGCAGGAAAAAGAAATTGCACAAGTGCTGTGACTAAAGCGGCCAAGCCCCACCAAAGTAAAAATACGCCGGGAGCGACCACTTCAGCAATTAATAATACAAAACCTAAAACCAACCAATGCCATAATGTCCATGTGGTCAACCATTCTGCCATATTGCCTCCTCTGATGGAAAAAGTGCGGTCAATTTCAACTGCACTTTGAAAAGTTAACGATATTATGTAGCAGTTGCACAAATCTGTTTTTTGGTTAGCTTGCAGGGACACACTGAGTGTGTCCGAATGGAATAATTTGATTTTATAACTGACACTCTCGGTGTCTCCCTACCTATCTTTGAAATTTTTATTTTAATGCACTTTCTACATAGTATCGAAAATTAACGTTTAAACTTTTTTATCGCCTTTTAATAATTCCGCAATACCTGCCACAGAACCGATTAAGTTGCCTGCTTCTAACGGCATTAGTACCACCTTGCTATTTTGTGCACCACCAATTTCTTTTAAAGCTTCCGTGTATTTTTGTGCAATGAAATAATTGATCGCTTTGGTATCACCACTTGCGATGGCTTCAGAAACCATTTGTGTAGCCTTTGCCTCCGCCTCTGCGGCACGTTCTCGGGCTTCCGCCTGCAAGAAAGCTTCTTGTCGTTCCCCTTCGGCTTTTAAAATACGTGCTTGTTTTTCCCCTTCCGCACGTAAAATTTCCGCTTGTCGAATCCCCTCGGCTTCTAACACTTCCGCACGTTTATTCCGTTCGGCTTTCATTTGCGCATTCATGGAATCGATCAATTCACGAGGCGGACGAACATCACGAATTTCAATACGGGTCACTTTAATCCCCCACGGATTCGTTGCTTCATCAACAATCGCAAGCAAACGACCATTAATGGAATCACGTTGTGATAACATTTCGTCCAATTCCATAGATCCTAGTACGGTACGAATATTTGTCATGGTTAAATTAATAATCGCTTGTTCAAGATGATTCACTTCATAAGCGGCACTGCGTGCATCAATGACTTGGACAAAGCACACCGCATCAATAGCAACATTAGCATTATCTTTAGAAATGACTTCTTGTGAAGGAATATCCAACACTTGTTCCATCATATTAATTTTTCGACCGACACGATCCACAAAAGGCACAACGATATTCAAACCCGGCATTAATGTACGTGTATATCGCCCAAAACGTTCAATCGTCCAATTATATCCCTGTGGGACAGTTTTAATCGTTGAAAATAAGATAACAATAATGAGCGCAAGAAAGACGAATGTCGCTAGGGTTAATCCATCCATTTGATGTTCTCCATCTGGTTTTAAACGAAAAAAGTCTAACAAACTAGACCGCACTTTGTATAGCGAAATCTAAGCCAGAAAAATAAAGGCGGATTTTCGCCCGCCTTATAAAAATTGAATTATGCGTTATTTTTACGCTCTTCTTCCATACATACTGCTGCTGTAAATAAAACATCGGTTGATGAATTCAATGCGGTTTCAGTCGAATCTTGCAAAATACCGATTACAAAACCGACACCAATCATTTGCGCTGCTACATCATCAGAAATACCGAATAAGCTACAGGCTAATGGGATAAGTAGTAAAGAGCCACCAGCAACACCTGATGCACCGCAAGCACAGAGTGCCGCAACCACACTTAATACCACCGCGCTGACAAAGGAAACTTCTATACCTAGCGTATGCACCGCTGCTAACGTTAATACGGTAATAGTAATAGCGGCACCCGCCATATTGATATTCGCACCCAATGGAATTGCCACTGAATAGGTTTCTTCATCAAGATTTAAACGTTTAGCTAAACCAATATTGACCGGAATGTTTGCTGCTGAGCTACGGGTGAAAAATGCCGTTACACCACTTTCACGCACACAAGTCCAAACCAATGGATACGGATTCTGGCGAATTTTCCAGTAAACTAAAATCGGATTAAGAACAAATGCAGTAAAGAGCATTGCACCAATTAAGACCGCTAGTAAATGAATATAACCGCCTAAAGCTGCTAACCCCTTATCAGATAAGGTTTCTGCAACCAAACCAAAGACCCCAAAAGGCGCAAACGAAATAATAACGTGGACAATTTTAGAAATGCCCTCTGCAAAATCTGCCACCACTTGTTTTGTTGTGTCAGAGGCATGGCGAAGTGCCAATCCCAACCCGATTGACCAAGCCAATACACCAATAAAGTTGGCTTTAAAAATCGCATTTAATGGGTTATCCACCACATTAAGCACCAAGGTTAATAATACCTGAGCAACAGATTGTGGCGCAGAAGTCACATCTTCTTTTACCGATAATGCCACTTCTGAAGGGAAAAGCGTACTCGCAATCACAGCGGCTAATGCAGCTAAGAATGTCCCCAAAAGATAAAGCACAATAATCTCTTTCATATTGCTCTTTGAGCCAACCTTTTTATTCGCCAATGCAGCCATAACGAGGAAGAAAATCAAAATTGGCGCAACGGCTCGAAGTGCTTTGACAAAAATTTGCCCTAACACACCAATATTTGATGCAAGATCGAAACCAAATGTTTGTTCAATGCTTGGGTTAACTAACGCAATGAGGATCCCGAGGATAAGACCAATGGCAATTCGTTTGACTAAACTACCTTGAAAAAGAAAATGAAATAAACGTGATGTATTCATAATAAATTTAAATAAAAGTATGGTTAAACTTCAGATCATGGCTGATCCACCTAAGCAAACTAAAGATAGCTTAAATTCTATCTAAAAGAAAACCTTTTCTTTCATTTTTTGTCATGGGTTCATCATTTCTAGCTATTCATTATATTTTTTCTAAAATTTTGCTTGATAAAAAAATTTTTTCTATCCAGTGTTGACAACCTGTATAAAACAACAGTATATTTTACCTGTACAAAAAAACATGACTTAACCAAGGAAAAACAAGATGATGAACTACGCAAATACCGTTACCCAAAATAAGATGACGTTTTCTTATCATCCAATGCCATTCTTTAACGATATTGAAAAAAGATCAAAATTCAGTAAAAAACTTGATTTAAATCTCTATTGTATCAAGCGTCCACAACAAACTTGCTTTATTCGTGTAACGAATCCCAATATGCTTGCTTGGGGGATTGAACAAGGTGATATGCTGATTGTTGAAAAAAATGATCGTATTTCTGTTGGTGATCTTGTTGTACTAGAAAGTGAAAATGAATTTCATCTCTATGAGTTTATTACTCATCATGATGAATTTATTTTTATGGCTTTGGATTCTCAAATGCAAAATATCAAAACGAAAGATTGGGCGTCACTACCGATTATTGGAACCGTAACAAATACAATCCACCAAATTCAGCCAAAACGTCATACTCTAGAATTCTCAGCTTAATCTAAGCTATGTAGCAATTTTTTGTCACTAATACCGATACCCCCCCACACAGTCCCTAGAAAAAGTGCGGTTAAAACTGACCGCACTCTTGTTACATCAACTAATCATAAAGATCATCACCATCTTTACGTGTTCTTAATAATTGTAAAATCCAAACATATTGTTCTGGGGTTGGGGTGACAAAAGATTCAATTTCTTCATTCATTGCCCGAGCTGATTTTTCAGGTTCATCACTCAGCGCCATGGCAGAGTGAATTTCTATTTCATACCTACCGCTTTTGGCGTTATAGCGAGGAAACATTGGAATCACAACGGCTTTAGCAAGTTTTGCCATTTTATTTAGCCCCGGTAGGGTTGCTTTATAAGTAGCAAAAAAATCAACAAATACACTTTGTTCTGCACCAAAATCTTCATCGGGCAAATAATAGCCCATTTCTCCTTGACGGACACTCGTCAAAAAAGGCTTAATTCCATTTTGACGGGCGTGCATTTTCCCGCCAAAACGCTGACGGACGATTGTCCACAACCAATCCACTAAAGGATTACGATGTGGGTTATACATAGAAGTCATAGGCATTCCATGTGTATGTAGAATAATACCGGAAGCATCAATCGCCCAGCCGTGCGGTACCATTAAAATAATGTTATTACCCGCTTCCTTTGCATTTCGGATATGCTCAATACCAATAAATTCACTGCGTTTTTGCAAATGTTTTTTAGAACGAACGGCAATTTCACCAATGCCAAACATCACTTGTGCGACTACGGCAAACATTTCATCAATAACGTGCTCTCGCTGCTGTTCTGTCCACTTCGGAAAACAATAGCTCAAATTAATTTGAGCACGCTTACGCTGTTTCTTTGCCTTATGCCCAATCCATACACCTAATTTTGCTGCAAATTTATCGCGCAAACGAAATGGTATAAATGCTAATAAAAGCAAAAGGAAAATACCTAACCAAATACCCCAATATTTTGGTTTTAAATACGACCACGAAAAGTGCGGTTCATAGCCCACTCGCGCAGTTAAACGAATATTTTGCTGAGAATCTGTCATATTAAAAACAATGGCGGAATTAACCGCACTTTAAATATTAAACCAACCTTGATCGTATGCCATTTTTGCAGTCATCAAAAACGACATAACAACTACCATAGGGCGAATAAGCGTTTTACCTTTTGTCATCACCATTTTAGCGCCCAAATTTGCCCCAATCATGCCTCCCACCATCATCACGATTCCTACAATCCACAAAATTTGTCCACCGGCTAAGAAAAGCAAGAAAGAAGCAAGGTTCGAGGTAAAGTTCATCACCTTTGCATGTGCCGTCGCTTTCGCAAGATTGAAACCTAATAACGTGACGCAAGCCAAACTCATAATCGAACCGGTTCCAGGTCCAAAAAAGCCATCGTAGAACCCCAAAAATGGGCTAATCGCCAAACCAAAAACAACATAAGTTAAACGTTGTTTACGATCTTTATCTCCCAATTTAGGCGTAAAGAGAAAATACAATCCAATTGCTAAAATTAAAAATGGCAAAATTTTCTTAAAAACTGAGACATCAAGCAATTGAATCAAGATTGTGCCTAAAGCCGATCCGATGAAAACACAGAGTAGGATAAACCAAACTTCCCGTAAATTGACCGCTCTTTTACGTAAAAAATAGAGACTGGCAGAAAATGCGCCTCCCATCGCTTGTAATTTATTTGTCCCCAATGCCACAGCCGGTGGCATCCCCGTCATAAGCAGGGCTGGAATGGTAATCAAGCCGCCTCCGCCTGCAATCGCATCAATAAATGCGGCAACAAATGCCACAACAAATAATATTGCTAAAATATCAACGCCCAATTCCATACCATGCACTCTATGATTTGCCTATAAAATTATTCTAACCATTCACTTCGATTTGGCGAAGTCAATATTTGTTGGCATAAAAAGGGTTCAGGCGGTAAAACTTTTGGCTTATTTGAGCCCGTACTTGGTTTTGCAGGTTCAAACCAAGAATAAAGTTCATCACCACACCCATCACCAGACGGAACCGGTGCTTGATCTTCACAATGAACAGCCTCTGCAGGACATTTTAAACGGACATGAAAATGTGAATCATGCCCAAACCAAGGACGAATTTTGTGTAACCAACTACGATCATTACCTGCTGTTTGACATAATTTAAGCTTAATTGCCGGATTTACAAAAATACGGGTCACGCCATGATCCTGAGCCGCAAGCTTAATCAATGTTGCATGGTGATGATTCCATACCCGCTCATCAACCCGTTGTGCTTTTCTATCAACCACTAACAAGCCCTTCCCATCTGAATTTAATGCATCTGCATCGGACATTTCGCCCATGCGTAACCAAATATCCGCATCTAATCCTATTTGATGGCTAGCGTGTCCGGTCAGGAAACGCCCTCCACCCGGCATAGCAATATCCCCTACAAGCATTGTTGGTAATCCTGCAACTTTCGCTCTTTCCCCCAAACGTTTGAGATATTTAATCATCTCAGGATGGCCATAATAGCGGTTACGATTCATTCGGATAACTTGATAGCCATCCCCCTTAGACGGTAAAGCTTCAGCCCCAATAATACAACCGTTAGAATAACTTCCAATTGGCTGTGCCTTTCCGCTCTCACTGGGAATAGGGCGTTTAATTTGCTGCCAATCTTGTGGAGAAGACTGCACGCTTAAAGAAAAAAGTACGGTTAAAATAATCGAAGTTTTTAATACGATTTTATTCATTTCACTCGCCTTGCTACTTACATTGTGCCTTAAAACGTAATAAGTGATCCAATAACACAATGGCAACCATCGCTTCCGCAATAGGTACGGCACGAATTCCCACGCAAGGATCATGGCGACCCTTTGTCACCACCTCCACTGCTTCGCCATCAAGGTTCACAGAACGTCCGGGGATCGTAATGCTTGAAGTCGGTTTCAATGCAATGGTGGCAATAATCGGCTGACCGGAGCTAATCCCGCCTAAAATACCGCCTGCGTGATTACTCTCAAAACCATTTGGTGTTATTTCGTCACGATGCTGACTACCACGTTGTCCCACCACCGCAAAACCATCGCCAATTTCTACGCCTTTCACGGCATTAATTCCCATCAAGGCATGAGCCAAATCGGCATCCAAGCGATCAAATACAGGTTCACCTAAACCAACCGGCACATTTTCAGCAATCACCGTGAGTTTCGCACCGATGGAATCCCCTTCTTTTTTCAGCGCTCGGATTAATTCATCAAATTTTTCAACCGCACTTTCATCAGGGCAAAAGAAAGGATTACTCTCCACAGTTTCCCAATTAATTTTCTCAACCGTTTGTGGTGCAATTTTCACCTCGCCGATTTGACTTAAAAACCCCCGTACTTCAATTCCAAATTGTTCCCTCAGGTATTTTTTCGCAATCGCGCCGGCTGCGACCCTCATAGCCGTTTCACGTGCGGAAGAACGTCCGCCACCACGGTAATCACGAATGCCGTATTTTTGTTGATAAGTAAAATCGGCGTGTCCGGGACGGAAACGATCTTTAATTTCACCATAATCTTGAGAACGCTGATCCGCATTTTTAATGATCATTCCAATGCTTGTACCGGTGGTTTTTCCTTCAAATACACCGGATAAAATTTGCACTTCATCTGCTTCCCGACGTGCCGTGGTATAACGAGATGTACCGGGTTTACGGCGATCTAAATCAGGCTGAATATCCGCTTCAGACAGCGTCATATTAGGTGGGACACCATCTACAATACAACCGAGTGCAATACCATGAGATTCGCCAAAAGTTGTTACACGGAAAAGTTGTCCTATTGTATTACCTGCCATATTTTACCTCTCATACTCTACGACTTTTTCTTAGATAATGTTGTTGCATTAACATCAACGAACGGAATTTCTTCACCGGTATCATTATTTTTAATAAAGACATCAAGCTGATTGAACGCAATATCAATATTATTTTCAGCAAAGAGTTCATTGATACGGCGATTAAGTCCATCCGTTGTATTGGTTCGATCGGATATTTGCCCCACATAAACACGTAATTCGTGATCCAATGTGCTTGCACCAAAGGACAAAAATAGCGCTCTCGGTTCAGGATCTTTTAATACGGCCGGTTGCTCATTTGCCGCTTGAAGGAGTAATTTTTTCACTAACTCTAAATCTGAACCGTAAGCGACTCCAACCGTCACAACCAAGCGGGTCATCGTACTGGAAAGCGCCCAGTTAATTACCTGACCGGTCACAAAAGATTTATTTGGTACGATCACTTCTTTACGATCAAAATCAATCAAAGTAATCGCACGAATACGAATTTTTGCAACCGTTCCACTCACCCCGTTGATTGTCACAGTATCCCCGACTCGAATCGGGCGTTCAAATAATAAGATAATACCGGAAACAAAGTTTGCAAAAATTTCCTGCATACCAAAACCAAGTCCCACGGAAAGTGCGGCAAATAACCATTGTAATTTTGACCAAGACATCCCTAGCGTAGCAAATGCCCACGCCCCACCAATCGCAATGATGGTATAAGTTAATAATGTCGTAATAGTGTAGGGCGTACCTTGCGATAATTTCAGACGAGAGAAAAGCATCACTTCCAGAATACCGGAAATATTTCGTACCAAAACATAAGTAATCACGACAATGATCATCGCGACCAGTAGATTGAAGAGCGTGATACTTTCTGTCACATTTGCGCCATCAACAACAGAAACCTGTTTCCATAATGTAATATCACGTAGGTAGCTTGCTACGGTAATGAGATCCGACCATACAAAGTAGAAAATTGCAAATAGCGCCGTCCAAATAAAGAGATCGGCAAAACGTAATAACTGGCTTCTAACTTCATTTAACGCTAATCCTTCCTCTTGATCAGTCATCACAACCACATCATCGGAAGGTGAACCATCGTTAAATTCTTCTGCTTTTTGTTTCTGTTTTTCAATTAAGCGACGATGAGCCAAACGGCGCGAAGATACTGTAATTCCCCGATAAATTACATGACGTAAAATAAACCAAACACACCAAGCAATATAGGAACTAATAAGATGTTGAATTAAATTCAACACCGTATAGTAGTAGCCTAATGCCACTAAGATAATAAATCCAATTGGCGTGATCTGTAACAAGATTTGGATTACTTTTACAATGACATTATTATGTTGTGACTGGTGTTCTTCATAAGCACGCAGCGCTCGATTAAAACGAGGCGCAATAATCACAACACAAAAAATAAGCGCTGCAATTGTATTTAATTCACCTAAAACATCGTTGGCTAACCCGTTATCCATCACATTGCTAAATACCGAGGTATTTAATAGCAGAACAACGGCAATGATAATCCGTTTTACCACACCGCGAAACTTTTCCGCATCCTCTTGGGCAAAACCAAAATGACGTACAAAAATACCATTTGGACGAAAAATCGCGAACCATACATTAAAGAACCACCAATAACCGGCCATTCGGAATGACCAATCCCAGAATTCTTGCGGATTACGAAAGAAGAAAAATCCAATTAATTGGCAGATTGCTAAAAACCAAAGTGTGCCGGACAAATTTAACAAAACAGTTAATATCAACGCCATCGGCGTATGCCATTGTGTATCGGATCGAAGCGTATTGATTTCACCGTTAATCATCGCCAAGCGTTGTTTAATTCTTGGTTTGAATTTAAAAATTGCACCGCCAATGACTAAAAGGATAAATGCATAAGTCAATAGAGAAGGTAAATTGTCATAATTAGTGGGAAATCCTAAATGCTTTACCATTCCGTTAAACTGTGCACTTAACGATTTTGGCAACATCTCCAACCAACTCAAATTAATCGGATTGTTACTTTTCACCCAAAAACTTTGCTGCTCCAATTTTGATCCAATTTGATCACTAATTTGTGTAATTTGTTGCTGGGTTAATTCTAAAGAAATCGCTAAATTGAGTTGGTTATTTAATGACTTAATGAGATCTGAACCCATTTTACGGCGTTCGGTTAATAAAGTTATTAACTGTGTTTTTTCCGCTGCCGTAAAAGTTTGGTTTTCATCCGACTCAACTTTTTTAATATAAGTATCAAGATCATACAGCTCATTACGACGTTGCGTAATATCAAAAATCTGTACACGTAAATCTGCTATTTGCTTTGATAAACCTTGAATATTTAGATTAGTGGGTAATTTTTGTTTCTGTTGTTGAATAATACGAGAAAGCACTAATGTCCCTTGTAACGCACTAATTTGCTCATTAATGGTGCGTTGCGTTTGTGTCAAATTATCTAACACATTACGCATTCTAAGCTCATCTTGCGTTAAGGTATTTGTTTTTTCCGTCTGTTCTAATAAAAATTGACTTAACTGAGCATTAAGCTCCAATACTTTCTGAATGTAATCATTTTTAACCGCACTTTGCTGCTGTTGCTGAGCCTGTTCCACTTTATCTTGCGTTTGTTCAAGATTTTTTTGATTAATCGCCTCTTGTACTGCCGCAATTTGCTGTTGCTGAAGTTGCTGTTTCACACTCAATAAGTCATAACGGCTTTGATAAAGTAAGGAAAGCTGATCACTGTTTTTTAACAACGTTTGGCTATAATTATTTTTAAGTTCAATCAGCTGTAATTCCAGCTGGTATTGCTGTTGTAATACACTATCTAACGAACTATCGGAAAGTTTCTGATTTAACGTTTGGCTACGTTTTAAATTATCCGCCAATGCAGTTTGTGCTCGTTCTGACACAGCACTCTGTCCCGCCACCAAGGCATTCGCAACATTTAACTCGCTTTGAGTATCTTGCTGTTGGGCATTCAGTTTACTCAGTGTTTCCTGTAAATTATCTAATGCGGTTTCCTTATAATTATCAGGTTTCTCCTGCCCTAAATTTTTCTTAAGGTTCTGTAAATCCGTATTATTTTTTTGAATTTCCGCATCGGCTCGATTCAGCGTATCATCGAGTGTGTCATTCGTTTTTTGCTGTGTTTGAATTTGCTCTAGCAAATCAAGAGAGGTTTGCAATTGATCAATACGTGCTTTTTTAAGCTCCGCATCATCAATTTTTTGTGCGGCCTCCAAATCCAATTTTAAACTTTGCTCAGTTGGTGAAGATTTTGTCTGTTCCGCCATAACAGAATGAGGCAAAGCCAATCCCATTACAAGGCTTACAGAAAGTGCGGTTAAAAAACGTGGTAATTTCATATTCTTCCTATTCATCATAGTTTTTCTGTGCTAAACCATTGGGTCAGCACCTTACGGGAAATTTTAATTGCCCCCGATTGTAAATTTTGAGGCAATGGATAATAAGCGATCGGTTGCTTAAATCGTGCTAAATGTTCTTGTAAAAAAATGCGTAGTTTTTCGACCGCACTTTCCGTGAAGTGTTCATAAAATTCAAGGACAGCAATCGGTCTTGCGCCAAACTCTGAATCCTTTTTTGGCAAAACAAATACTTGTTTCACCCAATTTGATTGCAATATCACGCCTTCAATTTCTTCCGGCTGAATATTTTCACCACCGGAAATAAACATATTATCTAAACGCCCCACAACGACTAATTCATTATTTTGCCAAATCCCCTTATCTTTTGTTTGTAGCCAACCTTGTTGATTCGTGAGAGGAATAATTTCCCCCTTCTTCCAATAACCTAATGCCAGCCCCGCGCCTTTCAACCAAATTTCCTCATTCACCAGTTGAAATTCACGTCCTAAAAGTGGTTGCCCAACACCGGGTAAATGATCCGACAATTTAGCACAAATTGTTGATGCCATTTCCGTCATACCATATCCGTTGTAAGCTTGGATACCATATGCACGAATTGATTGAGTCAACATTAGTGGAATATGCGTCCCACCTAATAAGATATGGCGGGTTTTAAAATGGGCTTGGGGGTGCTGAACGAGATAATCAAGCAAACGTTGAAGCTGTGTTGGCACTAATGACACATGGGTTGTTTGTAATAATGATTGATAAAAATCGCTTTGTGGAAAATGTAATTCCCCACCACAAAGTAACCAACGCCAAACAATCCCCTGCCCTGAAACGTGATATAAAGGTAATGACAATAACCAAGATTGCGATGAATCAAAGTGCATTAATTGACACACGCCACGAGCATTATCCAAATGCGATTGAATATGATGCACGACCGCCTTAGGCAATCCACTCGATCCTGATGTCAAGGTCATAGTTGCCGGGCGAAAAAAATCAGCCTGAGGAAATTCTACCGATGAATGTCCATCAGGAATATCCAATAAATCCTCATCAAATAAACATAAATCAATGTCGTATTCACGGCACAATTCATTAATTTTATCTTTTGGAAATGCAGGATTTACCCCCAGAATTTTGGCACCAATCTGAATTGTTGCAAGATAAAGAAAAAGGATCGATTCAGTATTTTTGCTACAAAAAGCAACTGCACTTTCTGATGTCAGCCCCCGAGATTGTAAAAATACCGCTGTTTGATTGATCTTTTCCCCAATCTCTCCCCAAGTAAAAACATCACCCTGCGATGAACGCAAGGCGATTTTATCTCGGTATTGAAGTGTATTGGCAAGTCGTTGCCAAGGAAAAAATTTAGTTACTGACAAAATAGGTTCGCACTTCATCAATCAAGCTTTCCGGCAAATCCATGGATTGCATCGCCCCCTCTAACATCAACATTTTCCGACCACTATTCGTATTAGTTATAACCCAATAGGGCGTATCCGGAATTTGTTTCGGCTTGGTATGATTCCCCGCCATTAACAATGTTGCTTCATCACGTGCAAAGTAAACACGGGTACGACCTTGTAAGGATTCCGTCGCCTGTGCAAAACTTTCCGGATTGGTACGGTAAAGCACGCGTAAAATCGCTAAAAAACGCACAACAGCTTTTGTTTCTTCCTTAAATTCTGAAGAACTTAATAAAGCACGAACATTATCCGAGATCCGGCTAATCGCTGTCTCCGACTGTTTTCTCGCTGTTTTCAACTGTGTTAGATCTTTCGATGTCGGCTCAGCCTGGATTTGAGATACATTAGCCTGTTTCATCTCTTTGGGTAAAACAACATCAGATTTAACCGCACTTTTGTTTGTTTCATCAAAGGAAACAAAATCCAAGGTACGACTTGGATTTGCAGGTAAATTCAGCAAACGGCGAAGAATATCGGAAGCACTTTCACCAATAGACTGGGTTTGTTTTGCAATGTATTGGTATAACTCTTCATCAACTTCAATAATCTTCATTTTTATTTCTCCCTTTGCTAAAATTCTTGCCATTATAACGATTTCTCAACGAATTCTCACGCGAAAATTATGCCAAGCTCTCAATTATTAAACTATCAATTTCATCAACCAAAACAAGCAAGTAAACATCCTACCTTAGTGTTCATCCACGGTTTATTTGGTGATATGAATAACCTTGGTGTTATCGCCCGAGCCTTTAGTGATGATTACAATATTTTACGGATTGATCTCCGCAATCACGGACAAAGTTTTCATTCAGACTCAATGAATTACGAACTGATGGCAAGAGACGTATTCGCACTTATTCAACATCTTAAGTTGGATAAAGTGATTCTGATCGGCCATTCTATGGGTGGAAAAACGGCCATGAAATTGACCGCACTTCATGCCGAGATTGTAGAAAAATTGATCGTCATTGATATTGCGCCTATCATCTATGGACATAACGGGCATCAAGATGTATTTCAAGGTTTATTCGCTGTAAAAAGTGCTGCACCACAAAATCGCCAAGAAGCCAAACCCATTTTGGAGAAAAATATTCAAGATCCTGCCGTTGTACAGTTTATGCTGAAATCTTTTGATCCCACTTCACCTGAATTTTTTCGCTTTAACTTAAGTGCGCTTTTTAACCAATATCATCATTTAATGGATTGGCAAAATGTGGACGTGTCTATCCCTACTCTATTTATTCGAGGAGGCAACTCAGCCTATATAAAACCGGAAAACACCGACACTATTTTGGCACAATTTCCTCATGCGACATCATTCACGATAAACGGCTGTGGACACTGGGTTCATGCTGAAAAACCAGACTTTGTTATCCGAGCAATCAATCGATTTTTAAATAAGAATTAATTGATTCAAATGAGAATTGATTTATGCTATAGTTCGCCCAACTCGCAGGGCTTTGCCCCTAAGTTTTATAGTGATTAAATATTTATTTAAAGGAAAGAAAAATGGCAGTAGTGGGTCTATTTTATGGTAGCGATACGGGCAATACCGAAAATATCGCAAAAATGATTCAAAAACAGTTAGGCAGTGAATTAGTAGATATTCGTGATATCGCCAAAACCTCAAAAGAAGATATTGAAGCCTACGATTTTTTACTTTTCGGGATTCCAACTTGGTACTACGGTGAAGCCCAAGCGGATTGGGATGATTTTTTCCCAACCTTAGAAGAAATCGATTTTACTGATAAATTAGTCGCAATTTTCGGCTGTGGTGACCAAGAAGACTACGCTGATTATTTCTGCGATGCAATTGGTACAGTACGTGATATTGTCGAACCACGAGGGGCTATCGTTGTGGGCAACTGGCCGACTGAAAACTATACATTTGAAGCCTCTAAGGCACTCTTAGAAGATGGAACCTTTATCGGTTTGTGTATTGATGAAGATCGCCAGCCCGAACTCACCGCTGAACGCGTGGAAAAATGGTGTAAACAAATTTATGAAGAAATGTGTTTAGCCGAGCTCGCTTAACTATCATGAAAGGAAACTTTATGTCTGAAGAAAATATTAAATTGCTCAAAAAAGCCGGGTTAAAAATTACCGAGCCTCGTTTGACTATTTTAGCTTTAATGCAAAGTCACAAAAACGAACATTTTTCTGCAGAAGATGTATATAAAATTTTATTAGAACAAGGTAGCGATATTGGTCTTGCTACCGTTTATCGTGTACTGAATCAATTTGATGAAGCACATATTTTAATTCGCCACAATTTTGAAGGAAATAAATCAGTTTTTGAACTTGCTCCGACGGAACACCATGATCACATTATTTGTGAAGACTGTGGTAAAGTCTTTGAGTTTTCCGATAATCTCATTGAGCAACGTCAAAAAGAAATTAGCGAACAATATGGCATAAAATTAAAAGCTCACAGCCTATATCTTTATGGAAAATGTAGCGATATAGAAAAATGCGAAGAAATTACAAAGAAAGATGATAAAAAATAGTCTGTAAAAAGTGCCCGCTTTCATATGAAGCGGGTATTTTACTATTGAGCGATATTCACTTTTCGCCATAAATCTTTACTATAAATCGTCCCAACCGGATTCTTTTGCCAGCCCATTAAAGAAGAGGAAATATAAACCGGTGTAGTGTATTGGAATATTGGAAGAACCAAATTTTCTTGCTGAATAATTTCACTTAATTTTAAGTAAATTTCCGACCGCTCTTTTTCTGATGTACTTTTTAATGCCTGTTCAAACAGCTGATCATATTGTTGATTGGAATATCCGCTCTTATTATCGGGGCTTTTTGAATAAAACAGTCCTAAAAATGCTGCCGGATGGTTAAAATCACCACACCAGCCCGAACGAATTAGTTGGAACTCACCTTTCGTACGCTTTTCTTGTAAAGCCTGCCAGCTCATCTCATGGTTTTCAATACGTAACAAATCTGATTCCGATAGCTGACGAGCTAGACGGTTCGCAATGTTTCGATGAACGAATGTATCATCATAACTTATCTGCAAAACCAATGGCTGTTTCTCTGTAATACGAGCTTGTGCTAACAACGGCTCCGCCACCACGGGTTCCCAACGAGAATCTATCCCATGTAACATTGCTTTTGGTAAAAAGTAAGAACTCGGAATCGCATTAGGCATTTCATTATCCGTGATACCTGTGACAGACACCAATGAAACAATCGCCTTTCTTATCAAAGGATTCTTTAACTTTTCCTCTCGCAAGTTAAATTCGTAGAAATAGCCACATAATTGAGGAAAGTATTGAATATTCTCTGTTGTTTGAACAGGTGACCAAAGCACATCTAATTTCGACATTGGGGTTGTGTTATAAAGCACATAATCCACGGTTTTAAATGAGACTAGCTCTTTTTGCCAATACTGTGAATTTTTAATTAAATATACCCCGTTTTCATCATGTGATGAAAGACGATAAGCACCGTTTGATACCCATAGATTTGAGTCATGATATCGTGGCAATAAGGCAATATGCGCCAACATTTCAGGTAAATAAGGCGTAGGTTTATCCAATGAGATCAACAAAGTGCGGTCGTTTTTAGCTACAATGCCAAGACTTTCAGATGGCAATTTTTTCTCTAATACGGCTTTCGCCTCTTTCAAATTTAAATACAATAAATAAAATCTCAGCGGGCTTTCAGATTGAGAAAGCGCTTGCCAAGAAAGCACAAAATCTTGCGCAGTTAGAGGCATCCCATTCGACCATACCAACCCTTCACGTAAAACAAACTTCCAATTTTTATTATCTTTCGTTTCCCAACTTTCTGCCGCACCCGATACAATATGACCTTGTGCATCATAAGCCGTTAATCCTTCAAAAAGATCACGAATTAAAGAAATTTGTTCCATCTCTTTCACTTGCCACGGATCTAAAATGGGTTGATATTTCATTCCACGTGTCAGTTTCTCACGATCATATTCTGTATTTTTTTGTAGAGATTGCTCTTCTTTTAAAACAGAAGAGACCGCTTGATCTTGATTAGATTTTTGACTATTTAGCTTATCACAGCCATTCAAAGCTAAAATAACAGAGAAAACAACCGCACTTTTTAAGCCTGTTAATAAAGCACTATTCATTTTTTATATCATCTTTCTGTGTATCTTTCATTTTAGTTTCCTCTTCAGTTTTAACCCAAAAGAAGAAGAACCAATATTTCACAATAATCAAGACAACAATAACACTGCGTCCTATCAGACTAGGCGTAAAATAGAAGCCGATTAGTAATATTAACGTTGCAAATGTTAAAATTGAACGCTTTGTTTTTTTCGTCATCGCTCGGCGTTCATTAAAAGACTTCAAATGTTTTTGATAGATAGACGTACCAAGAAACCAAGTTTCCAAACGCTTAGAACCTTTCGCAAAGAAAAATAATGTCAATAAAAGAAATGGCGTAGTAGGTAAAATCGGAAGAAAAATCCCCACAATACCGAGCACAAGGGAAAGAAGCCCTAATAAAATATAAATGTACTTCATAATGTTCCTAAATTGTTTAAAGGCGAGCCATTATTACCGATTTTTTAGATTTTTCAACCTTGATATTATAGAATCTGCCGTCACATAAGAAACAGTTTTCAAAAAGGAAATCATTATGTCAAATCCATTACTTAACATTCAAGGCTTGCCGCCTTTCTCACAAATCAAACCAGAACACATTCAACCTGCTGTTAAAACACTTATCCAAGATTGTCGTGACACCATAGAACAAGTCTTAAATCAACCGCACTTTACTTGGGAAAATTTCATTTTACCTTTAACGGAAGTAAGCGATCGTCTCAGTCGTGCTTGGTCGCCGGTTTCCCATTTAAATTCAGTAAAAAACAGTCCTGAGTTACGCGAAGCCTATCAGGCTTGCTTGCCTCTGCTTTCTGAATACAGCACCTGGGTGGGTCAGCACAAAGGACTTTATAATGCGTATTTAGCACTCAAAAACAGTCCTGAATTTGCCTCTTATTCCGTGGATCAAAAAAAGGCGATTGAAAATGCCTTACGGGATTTTGATCTTTCCGGTATTGCTTTATCGGAAGAAAAACAAAAACGCTATGGTGAAATTTCAGCAAGATTATCCGAACTCAGTTCTCAATTCAGTAATAATGTGCTTGATGCAACAATGGGCTGGGAAAAGGTGATTGAAGATGAAACAGAACTAAAAGGACTGCCTGAATCTTCATTGCAAGCGGCAAAACAATCTGCCGAAAGTAAAGGCTTGAAAGGCTACCGCTTCACCCTTGAAATTCCAAGCTATTTACCGCTCATGACTTACTGTGAAAACCAAGCACTACGTGAAGAAATGTACCGTGCTTACACCACTCGTGCATCAGAGCAAGGCCCTAATGCCGGCAAATGGGATAACAGTAAAATCATGGAAGAAATTCTCACCTTGCGTGTAGAATTGGCGAAATTACTCGGTTTTAATACTTACACCGAACTTTCCCTTGCAACTAAAATGGCGGAAAATCCACAACAAGTGCTGGATTTCTTAGATAATTTGGCGAAACGCGCCAAACCACAGGGTGAAAAAGAATTAGCTGAACTCAAAGCCTACTGTGAAAAAGAATTTGATGTCACAGAACTTGAACCTTGGGATATCGCTTTCTACAGCGAAAAGAAAAAACAACATCTCTACACCATCAATGATGAAGAACTACGTCCTTATTTCCCTGAAGATCGTGTGCTATCCGGTTTATTTGAACTGATTAAACGTATTTTCAACATCCGTGCGGTAGAACGGTTTGATGTGGATACTTGGCACAAAGATGTGCGTTTCTTTGATCTGATTGATGAAAAAGATCAGTTACGTGGCAGTTTTTATCTCGACCTCTATGCCCGTGAAAACAAACGTGGTGGTGCGTGGATGGATGATTGCATCGGTAGAAAACGTAAACTTGATGGTTCTATCCAAACGCCGGTGGCCTATTTAACCTGTAACTTTAATGCCCCAATCGGTGATAAACCGGCATTATTTACCCACGATGAAGTCACCACCCTTTTCCACGAATTTGGACATGGTATTCACCATATGCTCACACAAATTGATGTCTCTGATGTGGCAGGCATTAACGGTGTGCCTTGGGATGCAGTGGAATTACCAAGCCAATTTATGGAAAATTGGTGCTGGGAAGAAGAGGCACTGGCATTTATTTCCGGTCACTACGAAACGGGCGAACCTTTGCCAAAAGAAAAATTAGTACAACTATTGAAAGCAAAAAACTTCCAAGCTGCCATGTTTGTTTTACGCCAACTGGAATTTGGCATTTTCGATTTCCGTTTACATCACACGTTTGATCCGGAAAAAATAAATCAAATTCTTGATACCCTCAAAGCAGTGAAATCACAAGTTGCGGTCATTAAAGGGGTTGATTGGGCAAGAACACCGCATAGCTTCAGCCATATTTTCGCAGGCGGCTATGCTGCAGGCTATTACAGCTACTTATGGGCAGAAGTGCTCTCCGCCGACGCCTACTCACGCTTTGAAGAAGAAGGTATCTTTAACCCAATTACCGGAAAATCTTTCTTGGACGAAATCTTAACCCGTGGCGGTTCAGAAGAACCGATGGAACTTTTCAAACGTTTCCGAGGCCGTGAACCACAACTAGATGCCCTGTTAAGACATAAAGGTATCGCAAACTAATCCAACAAAGCCCTGAATATTCAGGGCTTTTTTATGGATAAAGTGCGGTTATTTTTCAGTGCATTTTACCCATAAAAAATCGCACGATATTGTTACCGTGCGATTTTCCTTTTTATTAGCCCATCTAATTAACCATTGTAACGTTTAAAGATTAGCGTCGCATTCGTACCACCAAAACCGAAGCTATTTGACATCACCGTTTGCAAACCGGCATTTTCTCTCGTTTCGGTCACAATATTGCAACCTTCCGCCGCTTCATCTAAGGTTTCAATATTAATGCTTGGCGCAATAAAATCATTATCCAACATTAATAAGGTATAAATGGCTTCGTGGGCGCCTGCTGCACCTAAAGAGTGGCCGGTCATAGATTTTGTCGATGAAATTGCCGGCACATTAGCACCAAACACATTTTTGATTGCCCCCAATTCTTTCACGTCCCCAACCGGTGTTGAAGTGCCGTGAACATTAATGTAATCAATTGGGGTATCCACTGTCGCCATCGCTTGTTTCATACAACGTTCTGCCCCTTCACCGCTTGGTGCAACCATATCATAGCCATCCGAAGTCGCGCCATAACCCACGATTTCCGCATAAATTTTTGCACCACGAGCAAGGGCGTGTTCTAATTCTTCCACTACCACAACAGCACCACCACCGGCAATCACGAAGCCATCACGGTTCGCATCGTAAGCACGGGAGGCTTTTTCCGGCGTATCATTGTATTTGGTGGAAACCGCTCCCATTGCATCAAACTCGGTCGCACATTCCCAAGATAACTCTTCCGCACCACCAGCAAAGACAATATCTTGTTTTCCTAACTGAATTAACTCAACAGCATGTCCAATACAATGTGCCGACGTCGCACAAGCAGAGCTGATAGAATAGTTTACGCCACGAATTTTATAAGGCGTTGCAAGACAGGCAGAAACACTTGATGCCATGGTTTTCGTTACGGCATAAGGCCCTATTGCCTTCACACCACGAGGACCACGTGCCGCATCGCAAGCAATTAATTGATTATGTGCCGATCCTGTTCCTGCCCCAATGACTAAACCTGTACGATCATTGGAAACCTGTTCTTCCGTTAACCCCGCATCTTCAATGGCCTCACGCATGGAAAGATAAGCATAAGCTGCCGCATCACCCATAAAACGATATACTTTACGATCAATATGTTCACTTGGATCTAATTTAATCGTGCCTGCAACATGACTACGCATTTTCATCTCAACAAATTCAGGCACAATTTCAATGCCCGATTTTCCTGCTTTTAATGAGGCAAGCACTTCTTGTTTATTGTTACCGATACTGGAAATAATACCAAAGCCTGTAATAACAGCTCTTTTCATTGCTTCTTCCTTTTTGTTTTATATGTCAAAATAACGGCTCAAAACTACTACGAAATAAAAATATTTCAAGCAATAATTCATTTGTTTGACCAGTTAGGGACTTTCCACCCTATTAGAGTCAACAAATTTCAATAAGCCGGAAAATTTCGCTATTATAAGTCAATTCAATAATGCAAGAAAGGAATAAAAATGCTCGCCGTTCAGTATGCAGACATTTATTTTAATGAACAACATACCCCCGTCTCCAATCAATTTGATGATGTTTACTTTTCCAATCACGATGGATTAGCAGAAACGGATTATGTATTTTTGCAGGGCAATCAATTATGGCAACGTTGGCAAGATTATCAACATACTCACTTCACCATTGCAGAAACCGGTTTTGGTACAGGGTTAAATTTTTTTGCCACTATCCAATTATTTCGAGAATTTCGCAAAAAATATCTCAATGCACCTCTCAAACGCCTCTACTTTATTTCTTTTGAAAAATATCCGCTAAAACCGACCGCACTTCAGCAAGCCCATTCGGCATATCCGCAATTTTCCGAATTAAGCCAACATTTACAATGCTACTGGCAATCACCGATCAAAGGCTGTCAACGTATTCATTTTGATGAAACCACCCTTGATTTATGGTTTGGTGATGTAACAGAAAATTTACCGCAACTTGGCGATTATATGAATGATCACATTGATGCTTGGTTTTTAGACGGATTCGCCCCCAGTAAAAATCCGGATATGTGGAACGAAAACTTATATAGCCAAATGTATCGGTTCACCAAAGCGAGCGGCACTTTTGCTACCTTCACCGCAGCAAGTGCGGTCAGAAAAGGGCTAGTATCGGCAGGTTTTGCAGTCCAAAAACGTAAAGGTTTTGGCAAAAAACGGGAGTGCCTAAGCGGACAAAAAACACAAGCCAAACCGACCGCACTTTCAGCGCCTTGGTATTTACCTCAACCTGCCAGCCTGAAAAAACAAGACATTGCGATTATTGGTGGGGGCATTGCCTCGCTCTGTACCGCTATATCATTACTTCAACGCGGTGCCGATATCACCCTTTATTGTGAAGATGAACAACCCGCACTCAATGCTTCCGGCAATAAACAAGGCGCGTTTTATCCCCAACTGAGTGATGATAATCCTCTCACTGTCCGTTTTTACCTTCATGCCTTTTCCTACGGCAAGCAATTACTGGATTGGGCGATAAAACAAGGTATTGAATTTGAATATGAATTTTGTGGTGTCGCATTATGTGCCTATAACGAAAAAAGTGCGGTCAAATTGGAAAAAATTTCCCAATTAGGTTTACCGAATGAAATCTTTGAAATGTTGGATGCGGAGGGATTGAGCGAAAAAACCGGCTTGCCTCTTTCTTGTGGCGGAGGGTTTATTCCTCAAGGAGCTTGGCTTGCACCTCAACAATTTGTGCAAAATACCTTTTCGCTACTTGAAAAATGCGGCGTAAAAATCAAAACCTCACAAAAAATTACCGCACTTTCACAAACCCAATGCGGTTGGAAACTGATGAATTCACAGAATCAACATATGGAACACGAGGTAGTGATCCTCGCCAACGGCTATAAAATCACGGATTTTGTTCAAACGGAAAAACTTCCGCTTTACCCGATTCGAGGGCAAGTGAGCCAAATTCCCACTTCCGAAAATTTACTAAAACTTAAGTCCGTACTTTGCTACGATGGCTATCTCACACCGGCAGATCACACCAAAACCAGCCATTGTCTTGGTGCAAGTCATATACGGGATAATACGGATCGTCGCTTTAGCGAACAAGAACAACGAGAAAACCAACAGAAACTGCAACAAAATATTGCTCAACGTTGGACGCAAGATGTGGATACCTCGGGCAATTTGGCACGCATGGGCATTCGTTGCTCCGTACGTGATCTCGCCCCAATGGTGGGAAATGTCCCCAATTTCACCCAACAACGTGAAGACTATCACAATCTCTTTAATCTCCGCCGCCGTAAGCAAGTGATTCCAAGTGCGGTCAATTTCCCCAACCTTTTTCTGGTTGCCGCATTAGGATCACGCGGATTAACCTCCGCCCCTTTATTAGGCGAAACTTTAGCATCATTAATTTATGGCGAACCCTTACCTTTAGGGGAAGAGATTATACAAAACCTGTCCGCCAACCGTTCTTGGGTGAGAAAGTGGTTAAAGGGCTCGGAGGTGAAATAACTTTTTTCTTAAAAAAACCCTATCTTATAAAAAATACGAAAAACTTAATGCAACAAAAACATACTAACGTAGCATTCAATTTAATATCACGGCTTATTATTCAAAAAGAAAAACTGAAGTAAAAAAATGACGCACGATAAAAATAGTGCGTCATTTTTGTAATGCTAAGTTCTTCAATGTAATACAACCGTTAAAAAATCTTACTCAAGCAAAAACTTGATTAAATTTACCACAAATTCCAACCGCACTTTATTATCAGAAAGATCCTTCATAAACTTAAATTTTAATGGTCCGTCAAAACGATAAACAATCGGTTCTTTTTGAATAAGCTGAATAAATTTTTCTGGTGCGACTTGTGTTGTCGGTGAAAATTCAATAAAGCCCCCTTGTGTGCCGGCATCAATACGAAGTACTTTTAAAGGCTCGATCAATAAACGCAGTTCGGCAATTTGCAGTAAATTTTTTGTTGCTTCCGGTAACAAGCCAAAACGGTCGATCAATTCGACTTTTAATTCATCTAATTCTTGTTTTGTCTCGGCGGCGGCAATACGTTTGTAGAAGGATAAACGCATATTCACATCGCCTAAATATTCATCCGGTAATAATGCCGCAACTCTCAGTTCAATTTCAGCGTGCTGTCGGGTTAATTCTTCTAAAGACGGCTCACGTCCTTCTTTTAAGGCTTTCACCGCCGCATCAAGCAATTCCATATAAAGGGAAAAACCGATGGTTTCAATTTGTCCGCTTTGTTCATTCCCCAACAATTCCCCTGCACCACGAATTTCTAAATCATGAGTGGCAAGAATAAAGCCCGCGCCAAGATTATCTAAACTTTCCAAAGCTTCAAGGCGACGTTGCGCATCTTTTGTCATCATTTTCGGTGGTGGCGTCAGCAAATAGGCATAGGCTTGATGATGAGAACGCCCTACCCGACCACGCAGTTGGTGTAATTGTGCCAGACCAAAATGATCCGCCCGTTCGATGATAATAGTATTGGCAGTTGGAACATCAATGCCCGTTTCAATAATGGTAGAGCAAACCAAAACATTGTAACGTTGGTGATAAAAATCGCTCATCACCCGTTCTAGTTCACGCTCCCGCATTTGTCCATGTCCCACAATCACTCGAGCTTCCGGCACAAGTGCGGTCAATTTTTCTGCCGTATTTTCAATACTCGCCACATCATTATGTAAATAATAGACCTGTCCGCCACGCAGAATTTCACGCAAGATGGCTTCGCGTACGACCAAATCATCTTTTTGACGCACGAAGGTTTTAATGCTTAAACGGCGAGCCGGCGGTGTGGAAATAATGGAGAGATCACGAATACCGTTCATTGCCATATTAAGGGTGCGTGGGATCGGGGTTGCCGTCAGTGTGAGAATATCGATATTGGCACGTAGTTGCTTAATTTTTTCTTTTTGCCCCACGCCAAAACGGTGTTCTTCATCAATAATCAGCAAACCAAGATCGTGAAATTTCACATCTGATTGAATCAGTTTATGGGTGCCGATCAAAATATCCACTTTACCTTCTGCCAGATTTTGCAGAATTTGTTTTTGTTCTTTCGCTGTTTTAAAACGCGATAGTACTTCTACATTCACCGGTAAATTGGCAAAACGATCTTTAAAGTTTTCATAATGTTGTTGGGCAAGCAACGTCGTAGGCACTAAAACCGCCACTTGTTTATGATTCATCACCGCCAAAAATGCTGCTCGCATCGCTACTTCTGTTTTACCAAAGCCTACATCGCCACAAACTAAACGATCCATCGCTTTTGGCTGACACATATCGGAAATCACGGCATTAATCGCCATTTCTTGATCATGAGTTTCTTCAAAAGGAAAGGTTGCCGCAAATTGTTGAAATTCTTCACGATCATATTTAAAGGCAAAGCCTTTTTTCGCCTCACGTTGTGCATAAACATCCAATAGATCTGCCGCCACATCGCGAATTTTTTCTGCGGCTTTATGACGAGATTTCGCCCAAGCCTCGTTACCCAGTTTATGTAATGGCGCACTTTCATCAGATCCACCTACATAACGGCTAATCAAATGTAATGAAGTTACCGGCACGTAAAGTTTGGATTCATTAGCATAATTCAGGAGTAAATATTCTGCTTGAATTCCCCCGGCATCAAGTGTTACCAAACCACCATAACGCCCGACCCCATGATCCAAATGTACCACCGGTTGCCCGATTTTAAGTTCTGCCAAATTCCGCACAAGCGTATCCGGATTGATGGTTTTACGCTTATCACGCTGACGCTGTTGTACCCTTTCGCCCAGTAAATTCGCTTCACCAATAATAGCTAAGGGGGAAGATTCCTCGATAATAAAGCCTTGCTCAAAGGAACTGACCAATAAACTAAATTTTTCTTGCTCAGCGTGAGTGAGGGACTGAATTTGTTTAGGTTTAATTTTTAACGGTTGAAGCAGATCTAGCAAGGTTTCCCGACGTCCTTCCGTTTCCACGGAAAACAATATATTGCCGTTAAAATGTTCAATAAATTGACGAAGTTGCCCGAGAGGTTCTTTTTGTTGTGATTGAATCGTGATAGTCGGCAATGAAGTAAGCGGTAAATTTTTCTGACGCACTGATGACCGCACTTTTTCATTTTTCAATGTAATACGCGGGTAGTCTTTCAATTGGCGATTTACTTCATCAATATTTAACCACAAACGTTCCGGTGACAATAAAGGACGCATTGGATCCACTTTGCGTTGTTCATAACGCTGTTTTGCATCTTGATAAAAACGCTCCCCTTGTGCTTGATTTGCCTCCATATCCACAAACAAGGTTTGGGGGGGAAGATAGTCAAATAAGGTTGCCATTTCTGCAAAAAACAACGGCTGCCAATATTCAATACCGGAAATTAACGTACCTTTACTGATTTGTTGATAAATATGTTCAGGATCACGACGAATTTCGCCAAAGGTTTCTCTAAATTGTGTGCGAAAAAATTCAATCCCTTTGTCATCCGTTGGAAATTCCTGTGCCGGCAGAAGATTAATGGATTGAATTTCATCCAGCGTGCGTTGCGTATCCACATCAAAAGTGCGGATAGAATCAATTTCATCATCAAAAAAATCTAATCGAAAAGGCACAGCACTTCCCATCGGAAAAAGATCAAGTAATGAGCCCCGCACGGCATATTCCCCATGCTCCAGCACTTGCTCTACGGCACGATAACCGGCTGATTCCAGTTGTAAGCGCATTTTATCAATAACAATGCGATCACCTTTTTTAATCAATAAAACATTATGTTGTAAATACTGCGGCGGGCAAAGGCGCTGCATTAAGGTAGAAACCGGCAACAAAAAAATGCCTTTTTTTGCATTTTGGAGATGAAAAAGCGCGCTTAGACGGGAAGAAATAATATCTTGATGAGGTGAAAAAGTATCATAAGGTAGCGTTTCCCAATCAGGAAATAGTTTCACTTCCTGTTCGCTTAATTCCGATAAAATACCGGATAAACGAACCGCACTTCTGGTATCGGGTGTGACTACGACAGTTAAATGTTGGTGTTGTTCGGCAATCTCGCTAATCGCAAGGGCATCAGCGCCTTGCAAGACATTACCTAAAATTTTATGGTCATTCGGAGTGGAAGGAATATCGAGTTGGAAAAAAGAGGTTTTCATGAATAATGCGTCAATTTATGATAAAAATTGACGCATAGTTTACTGAATTAAAAAAGGGGATTCAAGCTGGAATCTGTATAAAAAAACAGGTTATTTTTTATTTTTAAAGAGCGAGTCTTCTTTACATAAATTTCCGTTTTCATCTTCGCGCATTTTGGGGACACCACAGCAGCTAGGGGAATCAAGATCGTAGGTTTTTAGAAAATGATCGTACTTTTCCAATGTCCGTTTAAACCAGCCTTTTGGTTTCTCTGTTTTTTCTGTTGTCATAAAAGTTCCTCTAAGTATTGTTTAATTTCTAAACGAAAACATTCTACGCTTTTTTTCTTGTCAAAGGGTAATTGTTTTTTCGTTAAATAGCTTGAAAGTTGTGGAAAATTGATTTTATTTTGCGCCCTTAACAAACGCTGAATGGCGGGCATTGAAGAAAATAGAGTGCGGTTAAAATAGGCAAAGTTTTTTAAACTTTGCCAATCTTCTTCATTAAGCATCCAATCAATTTCCCCCTGTAACATTGTTTCAACTAAAGGATGAGTTGATAACGCTACATTACGTTGAAATTGTCGCTGCGCAATTTTTACAAAGGCTATACCTTCTTCCGATATTCCTTTCACAGCAATAGCTGAATAACAACCACTACTGGCTTCTTGATGCTCCCCTAAATGAACCAAAATAAAACCGCACTTTTGCCAGAAATGTGCTAATTCTTCCGTATAACCAAAACTCACGGAAAGAAAATCAACCTTGGCATTATCTATTGAGCTAATCAGTCTTTGCCCGATCCCTTTTTGTTGCCAATGAGGTTGTACGGCAATACGGGAAATTCGTAAAGATTTCAAACTACAAGCCTGGGGAAAATTGCCGTGAAAACACAAAGATTGTGGCACAAGATTTCCTTTGGGACGGCGTGTTCCTTGTCGGATTTGTTCAATCAGAGTTTCATCTTCCATTCCACCCTCTTCCAATGCCCAAATAGCACCAATAAGCTGTCGTTGATATTTTGCCAAATAAAAACGTTGGCCTGTACCATCAAACAAACGGCGTAAATCAATAGGTGAAGTGCGATAATGTGCCAAGGTCATCAAGCCATAAAAAAATTCAGGTGCTCGGATAAGTTGAGATTGTGCGATTTCATCAATCTGAACCTCTTCCTGCGGGTTATACGCAATTTGCTCAAATTTATCTTCAACCTCCAGCAATAGAAGATCTTCAATGAAATCTTCAAGAACATCATTTTTTTGCCAACGTAGAGGTTGATAAAGTTCAAATTGTTGAAAAGTACGGTGCATTTTTTGTTTGAATTTTAATTCAAAACCGCGCCCTGTTCCCTCATAACTATGAATAGTTGTACTAAAAACAATGTGGCGAAAATATTGGGAAAACTGTTGTAGCAAAGACAACGGAATCATCGCCGCCTCATCAACCAAAAGCCAAGCATTTTCAGCAAATGCGGCATTTTGTCGCAGTCGTTGGCTTAATTCATCCGGTGCAATAAATTCAACGCTTTCTTTTGCAAAATCATACAAGGAATTGACCGCATTTTTGTTAGGCGCGGTGAGATAAATCGGGGTATCAATGTGATTAACAAGCAGCCCTAATAAGGCGGATTTTCCACGTCCGCGTTTTGCCGTAAGAAAATACAGATCACATTTCCGTTGCAAGATTTGCTCAAGGATCTGTTGCTGTTCGACCGTGGCTGATTTGCCCTTTTCTTCACAATGAAAAACGGACGGAAAACTAACCGCACTTTCTTGTCTCAAAATAGGAAAATGGTGGTGTTCCACACATTGTTTAAAATGATGAATAAAATTTGCCGTGCTAATGACAGAAGTGCCACTATTCCAACGAAGGCTATCAAAATCAGGGCGTTTTTCTAAATCTTCCCACGCCGAAAGCACTAAACAGAACGTCCCCCCCATTTTTAGCGTGCCGACTGCAATAGCCAGAGCTTCTAAGTGAATACCATGTCTGGCATCAAATAAAATATGTTCAAATTCTTGCCCAAGTAAATTTGTTACTTTAGAAAAGTGAACGCCCTGCTCCCCTACAATTAGCACTTGTGGCGGTAAAGAATCAGGTAACATATCAGAAATAAGCACTTGGCATTGGCGATTTAGCATAAGCAATCCTTATCATTATTTCGGGGCATTTTAGCGAAATTTTAAGGCTGACAAAATATGATAAATTTTGACCGCACTTTCAATTCAAAGTGCGGTCGTTTTCTATAGCTTTAAATAATCTTCTAACTCTTTTACATTCGTCCGCCAGTGGGTATTGAGTTCATTGAGCCAAGTTTCAATTTTATCTTTCCAGTTTGCTTCCTGACTACATTGCATTTTCTCCGCAAGTTGCTGTAATGTGACTAAGCCAACAGAGCCTGCGGCGCCTTTAATTTTGTGTGCAATATCTACAAAGTCTTTTTGTATAGAAGAATCAGATAAACAAGTCGTGAATGCCCTATTCAATTCTTGTAGATAAATAGGCATCATCTGTTTAAATAATCTTAAATTCTGCTCTACTTGTGTTTTACCTAATAACCCAATTAACTCCATATTTAATGATTGATGAAATTCTGTTTTTTTATCCTCACTAGAAGCATGAATTGTATTGTCCTCACCAAAAAAATGATAAAAACATTGTTGTAATTCATTCAGTGCAAGCGGTTTACGCAGTACTCCATCCATTCCTCTCGCTTGATACTCTTTTTCGTTTTGCATTACATTTGCTGTAAATGCGACAAGCGGTGGGAGAAAATCATAAATACCTTCTTCATATTTTTGGCGTAAGTGTGTCGCAATATCAAAACCGGACATATCCGGTAACTTAATATCAAGCAAAACAATGTCATAGAAATTTCGTTCAAATAATTGAATCGCCTCTTTCCCATTCATGGCAACATCAACATAATGTCCTAATTTTTCTAGCACATTTTTCGCTACGATAACATTCAACTCAATATCTTCAACCAATAAAACGGATAAATTCAATGGTTGAGAAAAGGTATGATTATCTACCGAATGTGCTTCCTTAGCCTGTATATTCAGGTAAAACGTTGACCCTTTTCCGATTTGGCTTTCAACCCATAAATCCCCTTTCATTAATAATGCAAGGTTTTTTGATATGGCAAGTCCAATTCCACTCCCTGAAGAACGGTTCTTATTTTCTTTCACCTGATAATACATTTTAAAAATGTTATCCCATTCAGATTGAGCAATACCGCTCCCTGTATCAGAAACACTAAAATGATATGTATCATTTTCTGAAGCAGAAACGTGCAGTCTAATTTCTCCTTTTTCTGTAAATTTCACCGCGTTAGCAATCAAATTCCAAAGAATTTGGCTTAATCTTGCACTATCTAAATAAAGTAAATCAGGTAAATTTGATGAGATTTCTAAAGAAAATTTGAGATTTTTAGGTTCTGCCATTAACACAGCGAAATTTTGAATATCATTCAAAAGAGCATTGAGATTGGTAGGTTGCAGGTTTAATTCTAATCGTTTAGTATCCAGTTTATTTAGATCAATAATATCACTAAAAATATGCCCTAAATTGACGGCACTCACATTAATTGTTTTGAGATAACTTTGTTGTTCTGGCGTTAAATCTCCGTCCAACAGAATCCGACTTAACCCAATAATACCATTTAAAGGTGTTCGTAATTCATGGCTTATTGTCGCCATTAAGTTACTTTTATCCCGATGAATTTCTTCCAAATTATCAAGTGCAATAGAAAGTTTATTCTCTGTTTGTTTACGTTCCGAAACTTCTTTTTTAAGCTCAGTAACACTACGAGAAAGCTGACTACGGGAAGTTTCAAGGCGTTCAACCAATACTGCAAAAAAATAAATGACAAAAGGAGCTGACATTAATCCAAAAATAATTGAACGAGCAATATCAATCCAGTAGATATCTCCAATAATAAATAGACTCAATAATACTTGCAAAGAAAGAGCAAAAACAGCTAATAAAAAAACACCAAGTAAGGAAAATTTAACCCGTCCAAGACGGATAAGCCAGTCAATATAGCGTTGAGCAAGGGATTTTAAATGTCTCATAAAATTTATTCACAAGGTAAAAGTGGTCGTATTCTAACATAGGTGAGGGGATAAGAAATCACCGAATATTCAATGTCTATTGGAGATTAAAGTGCGGTCGATTTCAATGAGGTTTTTAAGATTGATTAAAATCGCTGTTTATAAGACTGAGTTAAAATCTAGGTTAGCCTTCTCTTCTGAGAATCTTGTCGACAAACAGGACATTTTTGGGAATATCATATAAATAAAAATCCCCAAGCTCATCAACTCGGGGATTTATGGAGAATAAATACCTGGCGGTGCCCTACTCTCACATGGGGATACCCCACACTACCATCGGCATTACAGCGTTTCACTTCTGAGTTCGGTATGGATTCAGGTGGGACCACCGCACTCTCGCCGCCAGGATAATTCTTTGA
>NZ_SPPO01000007.1:0-106030 GCF_004570945.1 Pasteurella sp. WM03 | reverse complement strand
GTTGGGTCAATTTCCCGATTGCTTTTCCGAATAGCTGCTTTTCCGTTGTGGGGACGCAAGGTGAGGGAAGAAATTACGAGCCATATATCATCACCAATATTAGCAACACCAAGTTTTATCACAAAGGAAAATTTGAGGGCGATGCCCAAAATGCGCACTGGATTGCGATTGGACGATAAGGAGGATTTATGTATTTTTTTGACGAAACGATCAATGCTTTTTTAGTTGAGGGTATCCACAACATTCCGGCAAACGCTATCAACGTGTCAGAGGCAGAATATGATGAACTTATCGCTAAACGTGATGCAGGTTGCGAGCTTTATATTTTAGACGGCAAAGTGAAAGCGACCCCGCCCCGCCCGTCAGATGGATATGATTGGGACGGTAAAAACTGGGAGATTTCAGCGGAAAAACTGACCGCACTTTTAACCGACCGAAAAACAGCGTTATTGCAACACATTGCGGATAAAACCGACCAATTAAAAGCACAGTATTTGCAGGGCTATTCCCAAGCTGAAATTGATAGTTTTTATCGGCAGGAACGTGAGGCACGGGGCGAATTACCGTTAATGTTGTTGACCGAACTATTCGAGGGGCGGGACGATTTAGCTAATATTGAGCAACTCAAGGAAAAAGTTATCGAAAAAGCGGATTTGTTTGCAATCATTATGGGAAAAACCTTTGCCGTTAAGCAGAATTTTGAAACCCATATTGAACAAGCCCAAACCTTAGAAGAACTGGAAAATATTAGTAAGGAGATTGACCAATGGCAATCTATTTAGCCCTTTACAAAGGCAAGGCTAAAAGCCGCTTTGAACGCCTGCAAGATAAGATTATTTGCCTCTTTACTAAAGGTAAATATAGCCATTGCGAAATCGCTATTGAGCAACAGCAATTCACTCACGGTGACCATTGTCAACCAAATATCTATTATGACTGCTATTCATCAAGCCCACGTGACGGCGGCGTACGTTGTAAGCGAATCAATGTAGCCGACCGCACCAAGTGGGACTTAATCCCGCTAGATAACATCACCGAGCCCCAAATCAACGCCTATTTTGACCGCACTTCGGGCGCAAAATACGATTGGTGGGGCGTGTTGGGGATTGTGTTTGGGATTAAACAAAAACGCTCAAAATATTTTTGTAGCGAATGGTGTTTTAATGCCATTCGTGGAAGTGAAGAAGGTTGGCGGTTTAGCCCAAATCAGTTGGCTGTCATATACCGACCAAGTAGGAGGTGATAAAAGTGCGGTCAATTTTGACCGCACTTTGTTAATTGATTGCTCACACTTTCCCCCGCTCGCACTCCCCTACGTACTCACGCAAAATAGCCCTATCTTTTAATCAGCAGAAACCATAGGGCTAAATTATGTCTGAAGAATATCTCCACGGTGTCAAAGTCACTGAAATTTCCGAAGCTTTGCGCACCTTGACGACATCATCCACTGCCGTCATTGGTTTGGTTGCGACAGCACCTGACGCAGACAATGACACCTTCCCACTGAATAAACCAACCTTGCTCACCGGCATTACACCGTCAATCATTGCCAAAGCAGGCAAAACCGGTACGCTTTCCCGTGCATTAGACGGCATTTTAGATATTGTCAATTGTAAAGTCGTTGTGATCCGTGTTGCAGAAAATGCCGATGAATCACAAATGAAAGCCAACGTGATCGGCGGTGTCGATGACGAAGGCAATTACACCGGCTTGAAAGCGTTTTTAGTTTCTGCCGCCGTTTGTGGAGTTAAACCCCGCATTTTCTGTGTGCCAAAATATGATTCGCAAGATGTCACCGTTGAATTAATCAGCGTGGTGCAAAAACTCAACGGCTTTGTATATGCTTCTTGCTACGGTTGCAACACAAAAGAACAAGCTGTGACTTATCGCCGTCAATTCTCACAACGTGAGCTAATGTTGATTTTTGGTGATTTCCTTTCTTTCAATCCTCACACCAAACAAACCGAAGTAGATTATGCCGTGGTGCGCGCTGCTGCAATGCGTGCATTCCAAGATAAAGAATTTGGTTGGCATACCTCTATTTCAAACAAGGGTTTAAACGGTGTAACGGGTGTCACAAAACCGCTTTCATTCGACATCAACGACAGTGCGACTGATGTGAATTATTTGAACGAACAAGGCATTACCGCTTGTATTAATTACAACGGTTACAAATTCTGGGGCTTACGTACCTGTTCTGCCGACAAGTTGTTCATTTATGAAAACTACACCCGCACCGCGCAGGTATTGAAAGATACCATTGCACAATCTTTCGATTGGGCGGTAGATAAAGATATTTCCGTCAATCTTGTGAAAGAAATTGTGGAAGCCATCAATGCGAAATGGCGTGAATTTGTGGCGAAAGGTTACTTAGTTGGCGGTAAAGCCTTTATCAATCCTGAATTAAACACCGCAGCAACCTTAAAAGATGCAAAATTGCTAGTCTCTTATGACTACTGCCCTGTACCACCGTTAGAACAACTTGGCTTTAACCAATACATCAGCGATGAATATTTGGTTGAGTTTGCTGCCAACATTGCAAAAGTAGGAGCGTAACCAATGGCTTTACCCCGTAAATTAAAACTGATGAATTTCTTGGCTGACGGCAATTCCTACCGTGGTCAAGTCACCGAAATCACCCAACCTAAACTCGCTTTAAAACTGGAAGAATACCGTGCAGGCGGAATGCTTGGTCCGGTTAAAGTCAATCTCGGTGTTGAAGCTCTTGAAGCGCAATTCAAAATGGGCGGTTATATGACCGAGCTTTTGAAACAATTTGGCGGAGCGATTGACGGCACACCGCTACGCTTTGCCGGTGCATATCAACAAGACGACACCGAAGAAGTCACCAGTATTGAACTTGTTATGCGTGGTCGTTTTGGGGAAATAGACAATGGCACAAGCAAATCGGGCGATGATACCGAACAAAGCTACACCGTGCCTTTGACTTATTACAAAATCATCGAAAACGGCAAAGATATTATAGAAATTGATCTACTCAATTCCGTGTTTATCGTGGACGGTAACGACCGCTTAGCGGAACACCGTGCAGCCATCGGCATTTAATTTCACACACCTTGCCCCGAAAGGGGCTTTTACTAAACCTTGGGATTTATTATGAAAAACGAAACCTCAAAAATCATCACCTTATCTACCCCGATTATGCGTGGCGACAAATCAATCACCGACATTACCGTGATTAAGCCCACCGTGCCGGCATTAAAAGGCCTGAAAATGTTTGACGTGTTACAAATGGACGTGGACGCATTGCAAGTGTTATTGCCACGCGTTACCCAACCGGTGCTACACAAAGCGGACTTTTCCACAATGGAAGTGGCAGACTTCACTGAATTGGCTGCGGCGGCTGTCGGTTTTTTAGGGAAGAACTCGGAAACGGAAGAACCGACCGAGTAATTCTGATTGCTGAAACCGTGGAAGATGCCATGGCAGACATTGCCCTGATCTTTCACTGGCAACCGCAAGCCTTTGACGAGATGACATTTAGCGAGCTTATGCAATGGCGGGAAAAAGCGAGAGAACGCAATGAGACAGAAGGTGATTGATTATTTAATGGCAAAACCCCGTTATGTGATTTGGCGCATTTTGTTGGCCTCACTTCTCTGCTTTTGGCTGATTGTTATCTTTGGCATTGCTTTTCTTTTTCACTCATCAAGTCATTTCAATAGGTTAAAATTCGGACACACGCAGTGTGTCCCTACAAAAAACAAATTATGCAACTGCAACATAATATTGGAATTTTTTGACCGTCCTTTTTATGGAATTCAAAAATGAAATCTGTATTTATTTTTCTTTTCTATTTTCTTTCCATTATTTCCGTGTCAGGTTTTGCTACGTTCCTGATGTATCACCAAATTGAGGGTTGGGGTTGGCTCGTTTTTATTGATGTTTTGCTGGTTAGCATGACAATCAAGACTTCTGATAAATCTCAATCTGAAGGATAACATCATGCTACAAAACTCCGCCCTTGCTGCCCTTGGCGTGTTTGTGTTTACCCGTCAAACCGTGCCTTTTCAAAGTTTTGACCGTCAATCATCGTGGCGACATCCCACCAATTCTGTTGTGGGGCAAATGCCGAAAACCCAGTTTACCGGCAAAGATTCTGAAACCGTCACGATTAGTGGCAGGCTAATTCCAGAAATCACAGGCGGTACATTAAGCCTTGCCATGCTTGAGCTAATGGCAGAAAGCGGTGCGGCATTTCCACTGATTGAAGGGGCAAATTTTATGTTGATGGGGTTCTTTGTGATCGAATCAATCCAAGAAACCCGCACAGAATTATTCGGCGATGGCACGGCACGTGCCATTGATTTTACCCTTAATTTAAAACGTACTGATGATCCACTATTGATTGAGCTTGCGCAAAATATAATGGGAGCATTTTAATGTTTGAGTTTGCCACCAATCACCGCACACCTAAATTTTCTGTGGTTGTGATCACACAGGACAAACAGAAAAACGACATCACCCAAACTGTCGCTGACCGTTTAATGAGTATGCAGATTGAGGACAATCGAGGCTTTGAAGCGGACATGCTTGATTTGCAGCTTTCCGACCACGACGGCAAACTCGCCCTTCCCCCTCGTAACGCCGCCATTCAAGTGGCGATAGGTTGGCAAGGTGAGCCGTTGATTGATAAAGGAAAATATTTGGTTGATGAAGTGCAGTTTTCCGGCTCGCCCGATACCCTCACCATTCGGGCAAGAGCGGCAGATTTAAAAGGAAGTCTTAGCGAGCAAAAAGAGCGGTCATTTCACAATATCAAACTCGGTGCATTGATTGAACAAATCGCCAAAGAAAATAAATTGGAAAGCCAATGTGCCAAAGAATATACCGAACAAACCATTTCGCACATTGACCAAACCAACGAAAGCGACATTAATTTACTGACACGCCTTGCAGAAGAATATGGCGCAATGGCAACGGTGAAAAATGGCGTGTTGCTGTTTATGCCATTGGGCGCAGCCAAAACTGCCACAGACAAACCCATTCCAGCGGTTCAAATCACTAAATCGGAAGGCGACAGCTACAATTTCAGCATTGCCGAAAGCGACAACTACAAAGCCGTGCGTGCCTATTGGCACAATACGGACACCGGCAAACGGGGGGAGATCACCGTTGATACCAACACTAAAATCGTGAAAAAACAGAGAATGACAAAAGGCAGAACGCTGAAAAACGGCACAGTGAAAGGCAGACACTTGAGCAAGCGGAAATACAACACCGTAGAACAGCAAGAGCCGGTTACAAGCAATAGCGATCAAATCAAAACCCTTCGCCACACTTACGCCACGGAAGCATCGGCAATTAATGCCGCAAAATCCGCTTTTGACAAACTCAAACGCGGTGTCGCCACCTTTAGCATCAGTCTTGCCTACGGCATACCCGATCTAATGCCGGAAACACCGGTGCAGCTTTCAGGCTTTAAACAAGAAATTGATGGGTCGGATTGGTTAATTACTAAGGTTTCACATAGTATCAGTGATAATGGCTATACTTCGCAGGTGGAGTGTGAGTTGAAGGTTGAAACGGAAGAAGTGGCGGTGAGGAAAGAGGAAAAGTAATTTACTATAAAATTGCAACTTTGCATTACAGGTAATGATTAAGTAAAATTAAACCATATTTAATTTTAGGATAATAAGAATGATAGAAGCTGTTGACCTTTTCTGTGGTGCAGGTGGACTAACCGCCGGACTACAAAAAGCGGGAATAAAAGTAAAAGCAGGCTACGATATAGAAGAAACCTGTCGATTTGCTTTTGAGTTTAATAATCAAGCCTCTTTTATTAACAAAGATGTATCACTTGTTGATGGTGACGAAATTATCCAATGGTATAAAAAAGATAATATTCGATTATTAGCAGGTTGCGCACCTTGTCAACCGTTTTCTAAATACAACCAAGGAAAAGATACTCGTTCAGATAAAAAATGGCCTTTGCTTTATGCTTTTGCACGTTTAATTAAAGAAACACAACCAGAGCTTATTACGATGGAAAATGTGCCTGAAGTAATCAAACATCAGGTATATCACGATTTTGTTAATGAATTAAAATCACAAGGATACTTTATTTGGGCTGATACGATTAAATGTGTAGATTATGGCTTACCTCAACAGCGTAAGCGACACGTTCTACTCGCCTCCAAGTTAGGTGAAATCAAAATGATTGAGCCAACTCACAGCGTGGAAAACTGGGTGACTGTTCAAGATGTTATTAAACACTTGCCTCCAATTCATGCGGGTGAAACCTGTACATCCGATCGTCTTCACCGCTCTATGGCATTGAGCGAACTCAATTTAAAAAGAATCCAAGCCTCAAAGCAAGGTGGAACTTGGCGAGATTGGCCAGAATCGCTACGTACTGAATGCCATAAAAGAGCAAGTGGTGCGACATATTCAGCTGTATATGGAAGAATGAGTTGGGACAAGCCGAGTCCGACAATGACTACATTATGCTATGGCTACGGAAACGGACGTTTTGGACACCCTGAGCAAGACAGAGCGATCTCACTTCGAGAAGCTGCTATTTTTCAAGCATTTCCTGAAAACTATCAATTTTGTCCTGAAGATCAGCCAATCAACCTAAACTCTGTTGGAAAAATGATTGGAAATGCTGTTCCTGTGACTTTGGGTGAGATAATTGGAAAAAGTTTCATAGCCCACTTAGAAAAATGGACTATGAATCACAATATGATTTAGATAGCATCTATTAGTTCTTTTATCCTTCTAACTTCCGAACGACTAGTTAGATATGTATTATAAGCTTGATTAGCTTTCGTAATTAGTTCATCATAAGTGAGAATTTTAGCATTAATACTTTGCAACTGCCCATCAATAACATTTTTTTCAGCAGTTTTATAAATTCTATCTTTGGACTGACTTCCTATTAAGAAGTAAATTTCAATACTGGAAATTTCATCTAAACCTTGATTATTTCGATACCACTCTTGCGTTGCCGAACGATACTTTGCCCCCTGCTGAGCTAGACCAAAAATATCTGTTTTTACTAAAGGTCTCTTCATTTCAATGATAACATGCTTACCCGTGATTGCTTTATATGCAATATCAACCCGTGCTCCACATTCAATTTCAGGGCATATTCGTTTTATTTCGTCTGTTAGAGGTTGCTCTATATAAGATTCAGTAGTTCTTTCCCAAGATGGATCAAGCAGCCATAAATGATTATATAAATACTCCTGAACAACCTTTTCTTTTTGATTTTCATCTACTAGATTTTTAAATTTTTCAATGATACCCAATCGTTGCTTAGTGACATCATAAAAATAGCTTTCCTCAATATCATCAATTGATTGTAATATTGGTTTAAAAACTCTAGCGTCAAAAGAAGATAATTCATTTAACCTTTCAAGATTTCCTCTTACTTTTAATTTTTCAAAAGCTAACACTGCACTTTTTAACACATCCTTACGTGATGCCTCTTGTTCTTCATCAGAGCCGTTAAACCGAATAGTATTGACCTTACTTAATAAATCTTCCGCTGCCTTTTTATCTCGAGTATCACTCAAACTATCAAGCCATTTTTGTAAAGATGGATGTTTTGCTTTTACCTCTTTTAATCCTTCTTTCTTTCGCCAAGTATCCCAATCCGTATCAACAATTTTTAGAGCATCAGCAATAAAATTTTTCAAAATTGAATAACGTTCGTCATTCTGACGTAAACCCTGACGAGACGATGTTGCCATATCTTGATAGTCAGAGTCATCTAAAAAATTAGCATTTACTTCACCAACAAGATAACTTGTGAAAATTTTAGCGTTATCCAGTTCTTCCAATATATTTTCTTGAAAAATACGACCATTCGCTAAAATGGTAATTGCATTATTTGAGACCTCTTCATCTTTCAGTTCTGAAGGCTTACCTACACTAGCAATAAAGCCTGTTATTTCAAATGTTCTCCCGTTATAGTTTACCTTGTTAGGTAATTCTTTATATTGAGATGCTTTATTTTTTAAATCCAGTGTAGAGTTATCAAAAGACCATAAAAATTCAATCTTTGAAGTATAACCTCGATCTTCAAGCGTAATTTCTTCTTTATTGATGAATACTTTAAAATTAAATTTTTGCCCTATAATACTAAAACGTCTTGCGAGGTGTTTTTTTAAGTAAGTTGCAGTAGTCTTAATTTGTTTGTCAAGTTCTGATAGGATAATGGTTGTACCATGCTTTTGTGTAAAAATTGAAACATCGTCAATGCTTTCCGTTTCATAGTCTTGATTTTGTTCAATAGCTTGACTAAGATTAGAAACATCCACTTTTAACGCTACTACATTATCATCTTCTTCTGTTTTAGTATAAACTGACACTTCATTAGCAAGCGAAAACATTGCCAATTTGCCAATTCCTTTTCTCCCCATGACATCACGTTGAAATTTTGGACTTTTCGCTCTATTATCCTTGCGTCTAGCATAACCAACATTAAGGAACTTATTTTCCACATCATCAGTATTCATTCCATGGCCATCATCTGATATCGTAATCGTGCCGTTATCTTTATCAATATCAATATGTACTTCTGTTGCATCGGCATCCCAAGCATTTGATACAATTTCAGTTAATACCGCCGGTGTATTTGTGTACAAGCTTAATCCTAAATGATTTAGAACATTAAGATCTATTTTAAACTTTGCCATGATTAATCCTTATGAGTACTTTTATCTGCATTCATATAAACAAAATATTTCATCACAACACCTTCGCTTTCAACTCTACCGCCCGAATAAACTTGCCAATAATCACGGCGGTGTCGAATAATTCATCGGTAATATCAAACGGGGGGTAAAGCGGATTATCGCTTAACGCCCGAAAAATACCGGTCGGCAAACGTTGTAGGCGTTTGATATAGAGTTCGCCGTTAAGATTAAAAGCGTAAACGCCCTCGCCTACATATTCGTTGATTTTGGTATCAATAAACACTAAATCATCAGGCATTATTGTTGGTGTCATACTATCCGTTGGCACTTTAAAAAGGTAGATGCCCCCTGTTGTCGTTCGCCCCAGTAAACGTTGTACACCTTCTTCTGTGAAATAAAGGCGGGATAACACTTCAGGATAATCACTATTGATAATGCCTGTTGAATTTGCTGCTAACTGCACGTCTAATAAATCAACCCGTAAATGATGTTGTTCATCTTGCTCTCCGCTATAAAGTGAAGTGATCACTTTATCGTTAGGTTCAGGATCCCCTTCCCCTGTTTTCAGCCAATGCACGTTCACACCAAGTGCGGTCGCAATTTCAACGATATTTTTAGGCGCACGTGTTTTGCCACTCACAATATCGCTAATGGCTGGTTGACTCACTCCTACTAACTTTGAAAAAGCATTCATTGATAGCCCTTTCTCATCAAGTAAAGTTTTAAGACGGGTAGATAAATCAGACATAAATTTCTCCTTGCATATAAATTATAGGTAAACTTTGAATAAAACAATAAAATAATTCTTGCAGTTATTAAAAGTTTACCTATAATTTAATTCAAGGATAAATTATAGGTGAGGTTATAATTTAGACCATGAGTGAATCTGTCAGTAAAGCAATTGATATTTGTAAAAGTCAATCTGCATTAGCAAGAGCATGTGGAGTTAGCCAACCTACAGTAAATCTTTGGCTAAACGGTGGAAAAATGGATGTGAAATACATTCCACCCATTCTGCAAGCCACCAATTTTGAAGTGAACCCAACAGAATTGCGACCGGATGTGGATTGGGCGGTGATTTATGAAGGGTTGAAAAAGGTTTTTGAGAAGAAAGCTAAAGCGCTTTAATCCAACGAACAAAACGCTCAATTTCGTTTTTGATGTAATGGCGTTCTTTATAAGTAAACAGTGCCATCAGTAAACCAATAAACCAACGAAGGTGACCTTGCGTAAACGCATAGTTTTGTATTGTTAGCGTAGGATTATCACTCAATAAGATAAAAGTGAGGGTGGAGATGGCGGCAAAGAGAGACCAATTAATGATGAAATTTAATAATCGTTTGAACATAGCGTATATCGCAGCGTTAGTTGTTTTTCTTTCAGGTGTGTTAGTACACATTTTGGCATAACAGGAGGCATTATGGCAAACAACGTTGATGAACAATTGAGAAAGGTTTTTGAGTAGAAGAAAGGGTGTGTGTATGTGTGAGACAATTCAAGCGAGCGGTAGATTCTTTATCCGCAAAACAAAAGACGGTAAATACCGTCTTCAATTCACGTTATTTGACAATGGCGCTACTTCTGTAGAACGACTTCAAGCTCGTCAAATAATGCTTCAATCTTTTCTGCTTGATCTTCATCAAGGTCGAGATTGTTTAGATGCTGGTTCCGTATGTATTCATAATACCCGAGAAGTTCACGGTGTTGCGCATCTGTCTTGTGGTGAAGAAAAAGTTCAAGAATCCGTTCAAGCGCATAAATGCGTAGGTGACTTTGTCTGTTATCTTCAACAAGTTCATCAAATTGATCGTCGGTCATAGATTTCCTTAATGGTAAGTAAATAAACGGTGTAAGTATAACAAAAGGTGGTGAAAGTGAAAGTTAATGTGACCTGTCCTAAGTGCGGTTCGACAAATATTTTTGTGCGTACCTCTGAAAAATTATCTAAGTTAAGCACAAGAACCTTGGGCTATTGCCATGGGTGCCATGAGTGCCGTTTTAAAGTGATGAGTGAGATTGTAGAGGTCGAAACTGCAGATTTTAACCCAAATCAAAAAGCGATGATGGGAAGTAAGCCGTTAGACCAAACGGACGAACGCCAAATCGAAATCGCCACCGATTAATATTTAATTTTCCCTTTAATTTTTAACCCTTGTCGTTTGATGAAAATCAATCGACAGGATTTTTGCAACCAAAATTTAGGAGTTTGAGCAAATGATAAGCAAAAAATATACCTATGACAGCCGAAATACCCGTAAACGTGAACGGGTGAATGTGTGGCAGCTAAACCAAAAGGTGAAAGCACTGGAGCTGAAAGTGAAGGTGTTGGAACGTCATATCACACATCAAGTCGGTTTAAATGCGCAACAGGTTTTATTGAATGAATCTTTGCACGATCGTGTAGCGGAATTGGAAAAAGCGAAATGGCTTAACCCTGTGAAACGTTGGTTTAAGAAATGGGTTGATTTCGTTACGGGGAAATAAGCGAGGGGGTGTGTATGCCAATTATGCCTTATTTGAACGGTGATGAAGCGGAATGTGCTGCACAGATTTATTGCCGATTAAACAACGTTCCTGTGGAACAAATCAGCAGTTGGGCGGAAGCACGCCATGTTTCGAATAAAAGCAAATTTCGGGTGGAAGCCCATTTTGATGGTTGTTCGTCCAAAGCTAAAGCCCTTTTTCTAAAGTTTGCGAGTGATAAGGCATATATGGGCGAAGATGCTTTGTTGATCTCCGACAGAATCAATGGTTATTCAAATAGTAAGTTGAGCGATTACACCCCAATGGGGCAATTAAAAATCGCTGCTGCCCTTGAACTGATGAGCAATATTAGAAAAGAAATTGCGCCCGTACTTGTGACAAAGCGTGAGTTTTTGCAAATAGACCAAAAACGGGAGGATTAAATGGCAAAGATTATTTTTACCCCTGCGGCATTAGCCGCATCTGATTCGGCGAAGGATTACTACCAAAAAAGAGAGATTGCACAGGAAAAGCTCTTCGCTTATTACCATCACTTAGATCGTGGCGATGAAGAACAGGTTATCGCGGCATTTAATGAGTTTTTGAGATGTGGCAATGAGGCGGCAAAAGCACACCAAATTTATTTAGAAAAACATAGTGAATGGGCGAATTGGAGAGCGAATAGAAGATGATTGATGTGATTGTGGGATTGATTGTGGCGGTGTTGGGCTTAATGCTTTTGACAGCGGTGTTAAATGTCGTGTTGGGATTGTTAGCGGATTGGCTTAGTCAATATTTTTAGGGGGAAAAATGGCAGAAACAAATATTTGTATCGCATTAGATTGCGGGGCGACGTTAGAAATTATGCCAATTGGCGCACGTTTTCAAGTATTGGAAATTTTAGGTGATCAAGATAGTTGGCATGGCAAACAAAAAACCCGTGCCATTGGTGGTTTGCATAGCACAGTTTGGGGTGCGATTGAAGAAGTCCGCCGTTATGACTTGGCGCAATATGAAGTGTTGAGTTTGGAAGATTTACTTAGTGCGGTGAATTCGACCAACGCCAAAATTAAAGAATACTTTGAATTGCATAGTGAATATTTAGCCAATACGGCGATGTAAAAGGATTCAATGATGAACTGGGTAGCAGAACGTGATCTCAATCTTGCCAAGCGTGAACAGGCGATGGCTGATGCACGTGCGTTGATGATGGAAAGTGCGGTCAAAATCAACCGCACTTTAGATCAGGCAACGGCAACTAGCGCTCAAATGGCGTTATTTTCTGCTGCACCCCATCAATTTGATTATGTTGAAAAACTGCTTGCTGTTCTGCCACGCAAACGCCAACGGGAGCATTTCCGCCATGTTTGGTTGCGTGCCTTTGATTCGGTCGCTGATGATGGCTCTATCGGGTTTCAATTCGGCAACAAACAATCAGCTTATGCCAACAGTTATTTGCGTGAGATTTTAACCAAACGATTACAAGCAGTTTTTCAACATTATCACATTAGCCTTGATTGGCTGGCGGAACGGGATACTCACTCTCGTGCAGTTGCACTTTCAAAGGGTAAACACATTCCGCAGTTGCCCTTTTATTTGTTGGCTGAACACCAGTTAAAAGAAATGGCATACAAACTGGCTATGTTGTTTTCCCGTTTGCAATCTGATTTTGTCAATGAGCAAGCAGAACGCAAGGCTAAAGGGGAAATCACTGTTGATGATTTTGGCGATCTTGTGCATGAGATGTATCGCTTATGCGGTGAAGTCTGTGCGGATATTGGTTTTCCGTTTAAAAACTGGCACGCCTTTCTTGAGAACCCTTTTTTAGATGTGAACAAAATTGACAGCGATTTGCAAAAATCCGTCTGTGAAAAACATTGGTTTCGCCGGCTAAAAACGGCACAAAAACGATTAAAAGAACATGTTGAAATTGGTTGTGGTGCAGTTTCGGCAAAAGTCAGCCCTTATGTTTCGCAAAGTGCGTTGAATGATTACCGTGCACAACGTGCGGAAACCATGGCATTTCTTGAACAGATGGTGCTTGAGAATCTTGAAGATTCAACGGAACAAATGCCGTTGATTGATATGTGGAAACGTTCTTCGGGCAATCCTGCCATTCGTTTTAACGAGATGATGAACCGCTTGCGTGGCATTGATGAATGGGCGGAGGAAAACCACTATGTTTCGTTATTTTTAACCTTGACTGCACCCTCTTCTTTCCATGCGACCCATGAAAGTGGAAAAAACAATAAGAAATGGCAAGGGGCAAGCCCACGGGATACGCAACGTTACTTAAACAAAGTGTGGGCGCAGTTGCGTGCGCAATTTGCCAAACGAGATATTGGCTTTTTCGGTTTTCGTGGTGTGGAACCGCACCATGACGGCACACCACACTGGCATTTACTGATTTATGTCGCACCGGAACACAAAGAAACGGTGATTAAGTTATTCAAGAAAAAAGCACTGGAACTTGATGGTGAGGAATTTGGGGCGAAAAAACACCGTTGCAAGGTGGATGAAATCGATCCTGAAAAAGGTTCTGCTATTGGCTACATTGCGAAATATATCGCAAAAAATATCTATGCCGGCAAACAGGCAAACGAAAAATCAGATGAAGTGGAAGATTTAACCTTGCGTGAAAACGTGATGCGTGTGAGTGCATGGGCGAATCTTTGGGGCATTCGTCAATTTCAATTCTACGGCACACCGCCCATTTCGACATGGCGTGAGTTGCGCAAGATTGATGATGCCATGGCATCTTATGCCGATGATGATGTATTAGACACCGGACGTGCGGTGGCTGATGTGGGCTGTTTTGGCAGTTATTTGAATGTGCAAGGCGGTGCGATGGTGAAACGTTGCGATCAGCCGATTGGCATTGAGTATGAAGAAACCGAGCCGAATAAATACGGCGAAACAAGAAAGAAAATTGTGGGGGTGAAAAACAGATTTAGTTTAAAAACCATTATCACCAAAGTTAAAAATTGGGTGATTAAGAAAGGCGGTGTGGTTTCCACATCTGCCGATTCGGAGTCCACCGAAACAAACAAGGCGCAGCGCGCCGCTTGGACTTGTGTCAGTAACTGTAACCGTTCAAAAATCGAACAAGCAAATCAATTGATGTTGCCTATCGGTTTTCCGCTAAAACCTCGTCAAATTGATATGTTGATGAAATATGGGCGGTTACGGCTTAATGACTATCGGTGGATTTGTTGTGAAAACGACCATGTTTTCATTGAAGAAGTAAAAATTCCGTTGGCTCAAGCCTTTGGTTGGGGTGAGAGTTTGGGGGATTTTAGGTTAATTAATGAAAAGTGAGGTGAATTATGTCTTTATCTAAACAAGAATCTGCATGTATAAAAGCAAATGAACTTGAATATAAATTCTTAGAGCATTTGAAATACCATTATCAGCTACCGTTTCCACTAGAAGAATGGAATGATCCTAAAAACAAAATAACTTATGGTATTCGCCTTGCTCTAGGTCAATATTACCAAAAAGGTGCTTGTTCCGCAGGAATAAGATTTTCTGATTTTGTTCAGTGTTTGAGTAGCGATTTTTGCGGAGGAAGCCTTAAAACCGCAAGAGTATTGGGCTATTTACCTGAATATCGTAGAACATTAGCCAAAAAATACAAAATTCAGCGTGGATATGCTAATCCATCAGAATACAGCAGAAGTAGTCTTGTATTTGAATAATAATGGAGAAACGTAACAATGGTAGATTTACAACAACTTATTAAAAACATTGAGCTATGGGCGGAAGATAGAAATTTAATTGAAGGCTCTACTCCACAAAAACAATTTATTAAATTGATGGAAGAATTTGGTGAGCTTTGTTCCGGTGTGTCTAAAAACAAACCTGATGTAGTGAAAGATAGTATTGGGGATTGTTTTGTGGTGATGGTGATTTTGGCAGCCCAACGAGGTAAGAACGAAGCCTTGGTTGCTGAAGAATTAATACTGGAATCTCACAGTTTTAAAAGTGAGATTGAGGATAGCCTGCTTGATACTTTTAGATGCTTTGCTCATTTAGCCGAAGCATTAACGGAATCAGATGAAGAAAAATCGGTTGGGCTTTTGTTTGAGTTTTGTTTTACAGGATTATTAGAAGCGGCAAATTATTTTGATCTTGATTTCAAAACCTGCGTACAATCAGCATGGGAAGAAATCAAAGACCGTAAGGGAAAAATGATTGACGGGGTGTTTGTGAAAGAGGGGGATTTGTGATGGTAACAAATGAACAAGTGATGGAAAAATTAGTGGAGCTTGAAGGGTTGATTTTGGCCCAGAAGAAACAACAAGCAAAAGAATCAAAAGGCTTATGGGATATTCAAGATGTGGCGGATTATAGCGGTTTTAGCTATCGCCACACTTACGGCAATATTATTTCTGATCCAAAGTTTCCTGCTCCGGTCAATCTACAATCACGCACCGGAGGAAAATGTAAAACCCTTTTTGTGAAAGATGAAGTGATTGAATTTTTCGTAAAAAATAAAAAGAAAAAGCATAGAATCTAAAGAGAAGGCATTGGAAACAATGCCTTTATTTTTTAATCAAGCATCTTGGCAATTTCTGACATATTCGGTGCGTAATAGGTGTTAAGTAAGATTTTTAGATCACGATGACCACTGATTTTTGCCAAGGTCATCACTTCCACTTTTTTTGATAGACGGGTCAGCGCATCTCGTCTTGTATCGTGAAAATGTAAGTCCACATCATTTAATCCCGCCTTTATTTTTAACTTTCGGAATAAAGAACCAAGCACACTTACCTTTAAACCAAATACCGTTGATTCATCCTCAGCTCGTTGCATTCTCTCAATAATTTTAATTGCCTTCTGTGTAAGCGGCACTGTTCGGGAGTGGCCGTTTTTAGTGAGAGGTAGAAAAGCCGTGCGATCAGTTAGATTTACATTTTCCCACGTTAGTGAACATATTTCTCCGGCTCGCATAGCCGTTTCTAACGCAAATAAAAACGCAGCTCCAACAGCGGCATATTTTGTTTTTGGTTCTTCATCAAAAGTAAATCCTGATGCTTCAACAAGCGCATTGATTTCTTGTTTAGTATAGCAACGGGTACGGGCTTTCGGTTGTTCGGGTTTATCTAAGCCATAAAGTGGATTTTTTTCAATATATCCCCATTTTACTGCTTGGGTTAATACAGCTGAAATTGCAATACGTTCACGTAGTACGCTTGCTGATGATACTTCAGATAGTCGTTTATTCTGCCATTCTCTTAAATCCTGTTGGCTTAACTCGTCCATTGCTACTTGCCCTAATGAGGTATCGCAAATTCTAAATAGTCGTAGTTTTTCCTCACGTGCTCCGCGTTTTTTGACCGTATATTCTTTGATGTATCGATCGATAACTTGAGAAAATGTTGTGTTTGCTAATGGGTTGTAATTGGCTAACTCAATTTCTTTTTCTAGCGAGGCGGCCCATTTTTGGGCTTCTGATTTTGTTTCAAATTCAGCAGATTTACTTACGCCTTTTTTACGCACTTGCGCACGCCATTTGTTGTTTCTTTTGGTAAAAGTTGCCATGTTTAGTCTTCTATTTTTTGGTGCAAAGTTTGGTGCAAAAGAATTGTAAAGCAGATCATAAACAATGATCGCTTATACATTAAATAACTGTATTTTAATACAGCAAATAGCAAAATAGAAGTTATTTGTGGTGATATAAGATATTGAAAAATAAGGTGTATTTTAGAAAAGTAAAAACCCAATGCAAAGCATTGGGTTTTATGTTGTGGTGCTCTGGGCGAGACTTGAACTCGCACGACCTGTGGTCACTACCCCCTCAAGATAGCGTGTCTACCAATTCCACCACCAGAGCGTTAAATTTATCTATTTTAATTTATTGTGGGATATCATTGTTCTTATTATCTACCACTGGCGCAACGTTTTGCTGTTGAATCTGTTCAGCGGCCTGTGATAAATCATCAAATGTACCTTTTTCTACATTACCTCGATGAGAGTTTAAATTACCTAACACAAGTGCAATGACGAAAAATGCTGTTGCCAAAATTGCACTGGTACGGGTTAAAAAGTTACCGGCACCGGCTGATCCAAACATTGTACCTGATGCACCGCCACCAAAAGATGCACCTGCGTTCGCCCCTTTACCTTGTTGGACTAGAATGAATCCAATCAAGGCGATGGAGATAACGACATAAATAAATAGAAGAACCTGATACATTTTTCCCACTCTAGATTGCGTATCACGCAAGAAAACTGGGGCGGATAATATAAACATTTCATCTTTTTCGCAAGTTTTTTTTCTTATTTATTGTTCAATTGTATCAAGTTTAATCAACTTATTTTCCAATATGGTATTATTCCGTTTTTTTGACCGCTCTTTTTCTCGGTTTTTCTGAAGTTTGGCTTATTTGGCTTAACTGCCTCAAGGCATTAAAATCAACAAAACGCACTAAATCCGGCAACATTTGATTCACCCCATACATAAATTGTTGGTAGGTAGCTTGCTTTTGGCTAATATCAGTGAGCTGTGCTTCCCAATGTGCCGTCATATCCGGTTGGGTAGCAATATCCGGCAAAGCTTGAATCAAAATTCTCCCTGTTTCCGTACTATGAATATTACGTCCTTTTTTAGTTAAAAAACCCCGTTTAAAGAGTAATTCAATAATACCTGCCCGAGTTGCTTCTGTACCTAATCCATCGGTTTCCCGCAGAATTTTTTTCAATTCTTTGTCTTGAACAAAACGGGCAATCCCCGTCATCGCTGAAAGCAAGGTTGCATCAGTAAAAGGTTTTGGCGGTTGCGTTTTTTTACTGAGGATTTCACCCCGTTCACAATGCAAAATTTGCCCTTTTTTCACGATCGGTAACAACGGCTCTTGGTTTTCCGTTTCATCTTCTTTACCGAGCAATTCTTTCCAACCTGCTTTTTGTAAATTTCGTGCTTGAGCAATGAATGTGCCGCCGGCAATATTTAATGTGATTTTACTTTTACGATATTCCGCATCAGGACAAAATTGCATTAAATATTGGCGAGCAATAAGCTCATAAATATGACGTTCTTCTTTGGTTAAATTCACCACACGACTTTTCACTGTAGGAATAATTGCGTGGTGCGCTTCCACTTTTTTATCATTCCAACAACGATTTTTTTGGTCTATATCCACCACATCCGGCAAGGTTTGATAGGTTTCACTATGAACAGAAATCGCTTTCAATACTTGGTGACGTTCGGAAAAATGTTCTTCCGGCAAATGACGATTATCCGAACGAGGATAAGTAATCAGACGGTGGGTTTCATACAATCGCTGACAAATATCCAACACCGCTTGTGCCGACATCCCAAAACGTTTCGCCGCATCAATTTGTAAGGCTGATAAAGAATAAGGCAAGGGGGCAGTTTCTTTCTCTCGCACGTCTTTATAATCCGTCACTTCCGCCGGCTGTTCGGTAATACGTTTTACCACATTTTCTGCTAAGGCTTTAGAAAGCACACGCCCGTCTTCATCTTGATAATCTTCGCACGCCTTGCTGGGTTGCCATAAAGCACTGAAAAGTGCGGTCGATTTTTCTGGTGTTTTTTCCCTCTGACTTTCCGGATTGATCCATGCCAGCACTTCATAGAAATCTTTCGGCTGAAAATGTTCGATGTCTAAATCTCGGCGTACAATCAAGCCCAGCACCGGGGTTTGTACTCTCCCCACAGAAAGCACACCATTATAGCCTGCCTGACGACCACGAATGGTGTAAGCCCTTGTCATATTAATGCCATAAAGCCAATCGGCACGCGACCTTGCCAAGGCTGAGGTGGAGAGCGGAATAAAATTGCGGTTCGGCTGTAATTTGTTAACCGCTTTTTCCACCGCACTGGGATTGAGATCGCTGATTAAGCAACGTTGGATCTTATCACGCTTTTCTGCACTCAACTTTGCATAGCTAAACACCTCATCCACCAAAAGCTGCCCTTCTCGATCCGGGTCGCCCGCATTGATTAATTCGTCCGCTTGATGAATAAGTTTTTCCACCACCGAAAGCTGTTTTTTTGCCTCTTTACGTGGTAAAAGTTGCCATTTTTCAGGAATAATGGGTAAATGCTCTAATCGCCATTGTTTAAATTTAGGATCATAAACATCGGGCTCTGCTTGTTCCAACAAATGCCCCACACACCAAGTCACCACGTCTTTATCGCCACACTTAATAAAGCCATCACCACGCTGATGCGGTTTAGGCAACACATCGGCAATAGCTCGAGCTAAACTGGGTTTTTCGGCGATAAATAAACGCATAAGAAAAGATTAGTCAATTTGACGGCGACCAAGGAAAGAATGGGTCAGTGTGGTGCCATCAACCGTTTCAAGTTCCCCCCCCACAGGGATACCATGGGCAATACGGCTCACTTTAATATTGTGTTGACGGCAAATTTCCGCAATATAATTCGCCGTGGCATCACCCTCTACGGTAGGATTGGTGGCAAGGATCACTTCATGAAAAGATTCCTCTATCAAGCGTTTTTGCAATAAATCCAAACCAATTTCACGAGGCCCAATGCCATCAAGTGGCGACAAATGCCCCATCAACACAAAATATCGACCGGAAAATTGCCCTGTTTGCTCAATGGCTTGAATATCCGCTGGCATTTCCACCACACAAAGCAAACCGGAATTTTGACGGCGCGGATTATTGCAAATATTACACACTTCTTCTTCCGTGAAATCACGACAATGAGAACAATGCCCAATTTTAGACATCGCCTCGGTGAGCGCTCGTGCTAAATTCATTCCACCACTGCGATTGCGTTGCAGAAGATGATATGCCATACGCTGTGCAGATTTTGGCCCTACGCCCGGCAAACAACGGAGATTATCAATGAGATGTTCTAAAAGTGGACTGCTTTGCATAATGATAAATGAAAAGACAATAGGAGCTCGTGCGTGAACCCCTCTTCACGCACCAAACAATTAAAAAGGAAACTTCATTCCCGGCGGTAATGGCATACCGGCAGTGACCGAGGCCATTTTTTCTTTTTGTAATTCTTCCGCACGACGTACCGCATCGTTGAATGCAGCAGCAATTAAATCTTCCAACATCTCTTTATCGTCTTCCATTAAAGAAGGATCGATATCAATGCGGCGACAATTATGCGCACCGTTAATGGTGATTTTCACCAGTCCTGCACCTGATTCGCCGGTTACTTCAAGTTGTGCGATTTCTTCCTGCATTTTCTGCATTTTTTCTTGCATCTGTTGCGCTTGTTTCATCAAACCGCCCAAACCGCCTTTTCCAAACATAATATTATCCTTTTAAGTCAAAAAATTAGGCGCATTCTAGCGAAAAAATTTGCCTTTGGAAACAGAGAAATTTATTATTCGGCTTTTTAGAATTTTGAGGAAAGCAGCGAACTTTATGGAATTCCGTTACTACATTATTTTTGCCATAGCGATTATCAGCTTACAATTATTTATCACGATTTTTAACCGCACATTGAATTGGCTTTTTGATGGAAAACTCTCGCCAAAAGGCAAAAAATATCTGGCATTCATCGCTTTTGGCATACCCAATGCGCTTTTAATTGGACAGCTCCTGCAACTTTTTATGGCGGCGCGTATTATCGCTTTTATTCTCGCCTTATTGCTTTTTTCAGCCTTTGTCAACATCGGCATTGTGATCATTCATTTTCTTTTCAGCAAAACAAAAATCATAGCAAAAATCGACCGCACTTTACGCCTTTCCTATCCTTTCGCCTTGGCTGGATTACTCGGATTAAGCATTTACAACGCCTATGTCCCACATCTTGTACATTATGAAATCACATTGGATAAGCCCATAAAACCGCTGAGAATTGGTGTGGCAAGCGATTTACACCTAGGCACATTATTTGGCGGGAAAGCCCTAGATAAACTGGCACAAATAATGGATGAACAAAAAGTCGATTTAATCCTGCTCCCCGGCGATATTATGGACGATAATGTGACCGCCTATTTAGCAGAAAATATGCGTCCACATTTAGAAAAACTTCGTGCGCCATTAGGGGTTTATGCCACCCTAGGCAACCACGATTTTTTTGGACACCAAGAAGAAATTACCGCAGAAATCCGCCAAGCCGGCATTATCCTATTAAAGGATCAAGTGGCAACCATTAATGACGAACTGGTTTTAATCGGACGAAATGACGATCTCGAAAAAAATCGTCCAAGTACAGAAACATTATTAAACCAAGCCAAGCCGGACTTACCGATTATCGTCCTCGACCACCGCCCTTCCGAAGTGGAAATCCATTCAACATTGCCTTTTGATTTACAGGTTTCCGGCCACACCCACAAGGGGCAAATTTTTCCGGCGAATCTCATCACCGCCCTCACCTACCGCATTGATTATGGCTTAGAAAAAATCGGCAAACCCTATTTTATGGTGACATCAGGCTATGGATTCTGGGGCATTCCAATGCGTTTGGGATCACAATCGGAAGTGGTCATTGTTGATATGAAAGGGAAATAAAGTGCGGTCAAAAATGGGGATGTTTTCATCCCCGTTTCAATTTCTTAATTTTGTAATTTTCTGAGTAACTCGAGCTCACGCTCTAAACCATGAATAATCTTGTCTTTTTGTAGTAATAATTCATCTTTGTGTGTCACCATTAATTGTAATTGTTGAATCGCTTTTTCTAAATTCTCATTCCCCACTGCAAATAAGAAATGATTAGAATTATTTGAATTTGTAGAACCACTTGAGGAATTATTAAAATAAACTTTCTCGTTTTCCCCAAAAGCCAACAATTCACAAATATCCATCTCAAAGACTTCTGAAATTTGTTCCAAACGGGGTAAAGTCGAACGCACTTCGCCCCGCTCAATTTTGGCATACCCCGTTACCGACATTCCTAATTTCTCCGCCATACTTTCTTGTGATAAACGATGTTTCTCGCGTAATTGACGAATCTTTTCATTAATTTTCATATTCTACCCTCGCAAGGTAAAAGCCACCTTAACAAGGTGGCTTACTGTACCTGTTGGTTAATTGTACACAAATTAACGGAAAATTATAATTTTTTTGTTTTTTTAATCACACAATTATTTGAGGAAACCAAAATGAAACTAAAAACTCTCTCAGTTGCAACTGCGCTTTTATTGGCATTAACCGGATGTGGAAGTAGTGGCAGCAGTGGCGGTTCTACACCAACAAATAAACCAACCGCTCAAAATACACAAAAGCAAGTAGCGGACGCTAAGAAAGCTGAAGAAGCTCGCAAAGCTGAAGAAGCCCTTAAAGCTGAAGAAGCTCGTAAAGACGAGGAAGCCCGCAAAGCTGAAGAAGCTCGCTTAGCTGAAGAAACTCGTAAAGCTGAAGAAGCTCGCTTAGCCGAAGAAACCCGTAAAGCTGAAGAAGCTCGCTTAGCCGAAGAAACCCGTAAAGCTGAAGAAGCTCGCTTAGCCGAAGAAGCCCGTAAAGCTGAAGAAGCCATTGCCCTAAAAAAATCTGAATTATTTGATGTTGCAAAAAGCATTGGCTTACCAGACAACATTGCAAATGAATATGCCGAAAGATTTTCTAAGAATCCAGAGCAATTAATGGGAAATGGTGTCAGTGAAAGTTATTTACGCGGTAGTTATTTATATGATTATTTGAAAGAGATCATTTTAAATGAGGGGCTATCTGATTACGAAGCAAATGAAATTATTCAAACAGTTAATTCAAATTGGAGTGGAACAGGTAATTTAGTAGAGAAAGCTAAACAAGAGATTGAAATATTTAAACAAAATAAGGTTAAAAAAGATGCCTTGATTCAACTTGCAAATGAAGCTGGTTTAATGAATGCTGAACAATTTGCTAGTGATAACCTAAATAATGATGAACAGACTGTCCAAGCTAATTTAGATACTGCCATTATCAATGAAGCTAAAGGTGCATATAGCGATCTTGAACAAAGAAAAGTTGTTGCAGCAAGTATTGGACTCAAACAAAATACGATCTTTTCCTCATCAGGTATGATTCAAAATAATTATGAATATGGTACGCTTGTTTATAATCAAAAATACTCTGTAGTAACAGGAGATTATGAAAATGGCTATCAAAATATCAACGGAACAAATTATCGTGTTGATTCAATGAATGTATCAGCAAAAGGATTAGAAACCAAGGTAGATGCAATCCCATCTGAAGGAAGTGCAACTTATACTGGTAAGGCTTTTGTATCCGATCGTTACACTGGAGATTTATCATATAACGTTAATTTTGCAGACAAAAAAGGTTCAGGCTCAATTAGTAACTTAGGTATTTATACTGATATTGAATTAGCGGAAAGTACGATTAATGGCAATGGAATCGCTGGTATTGCCCGTCAAGATTCTAATGAAGGTAATTATTCATTAAGCTTCTTTGGTAAAAATGCGGAAGAAATTGCTGGTGAAGCCTCAGTTGTTGGTAAGACAATCGGCTTTGGCGGCACACGCGGTGAAATCCAAAAATAAACCTTTCCTTTAAACAAAATGCCGTTTAATCCCAATTTAAACGGCATTTTGTTCCATTATATATCGTGACACAAATTTAATTTTTTGATCTGTAGGGACACACTGCGTGTGTCCGTTATAAAATCGAATTATTTCAATATGTTATAAGCGGACACACGCAGTGTGTCCCTACTATTTATTATGAAAAAATTTGCTTATTTTCTACCGCTTGTCCCCCTTATTTCTCAAGCTGAAACCATTCATACACCTAAACCAATTTTCTTTGAAGAAACAAATGTGCCGAAAACCGAGGAGCCTCAGCTAAAAACACCGCAAAAATCCACCGCACTTTCTATGCCTCAAATTGCATTGAATGAAAGGGATTCAGTGCAAACAAAACTAGAAAAGTTGATTAACTATGGCGTAGTAAATCAACAATGGCGATTATTAAAACGATTATTACCGTTCTATCAAGAACAAGCCCATTATGATGTGACTCTTTACCGCTACGCTAAAGGGGCAATGTTACGTGCCGAACGAAAATATCCTGAAGCGATTTCCCTTTATCAACAGATCGTGAATGAAAATCCCACACTGGCTTACCCACGTTTCGATTTGGGTGTAATGCTGTTTGAAAACAAACAATATCGTCAAGCGAAAGCCGAAATTGAACGGGCGATGCCTGATTTATCGCCACAAATGAACGACTTAGCTCAACGCTACCTACAAGAAATGGAAAAACGCCAAAACTGGCAGGTGGAGGCTGAATTGCAATACACGCGAACGGACAATGTGAATAATGCCTCCGCTCAACAGGATATTATGCTTGGTGAGCTTCGTTTTCAAAAAGATAAAGACTCGCTACCACAGAAAGCACACGGTTTCCGTTATGGCATAGGGCTAAATCGTGAAGTGAATGTTGCAAAAAATCATTTTTTTGCCTTCAATAGTTATTTTAACGGCGTACATTATTGGGATAATCAAGATTATAGCGAAAAATCTTTGTATGCGGCGTTAGGTTATCGTTACCGTTCAGCCTTACAATCGTTCGGCGTTATGCCATTTTTTGAACAAAATTGGTTAGGTTCACCACGTTATAGTAAAAACTATGGCGTGACCGCAACTTTTCATCAAGAATTGACCGCACTTTGGTCGATTTCAGGCACGCTTTCCCATACACAAAAACGCTACGCCGAAACCAATGTGGCACGCCGACATAATGGTTACATTAACGGTGCGACCCTTTCATTCAATTATCAAGCTAAACCGAATTGGTTGATATTTGGTGGTATTGAAGGGAGCCTCGATCAAAGTAAAGATAAAGCGGAATCTTCACTCCGCCGAGGGTTTAATATCGGCACAATATGGCAAATCAAGGATTTTGCGATGCGTTTAAGCGGACGCTATGTAAAACGTGATTTTCGAGCGGAAAATTTTTATTTCCCGATGAAAAAACGGCAAGACAAGGAATATAGCATATATGTAGCGGTTTGGCATAACCAGTTGCAATGGAGAGGGTTTATCCCGAAATTGAATTATCGCTATCGCAAAATCGACAGTAACATTCCTGAGTTTTATTCACGTAAAAGTGGTGAATTATTTCTTTCTATTGAGAAAAATTTCTAAAAAGTGCGGTCAAAAATGGGGATGTTTTCATCCCCTTTTTGTTTAGTAAAACTCAATGCCTTCAATGCTATTGGTAACTCTTGTACCGGCTTCGCCTTTGACAATACGTTCAATATCGTTTAGCGAGCCAATAACCGCCTCTTTACCGGTGGCTTTTACGAAATTGATCACTGCCCTCACTTTTGGTCCCATAGAACCCGGTGCAAATTCTGAAGCAAGCACTTCTAAAGCCTGAGTGTTTGCTTTGGCGATTTGTTTTTGATTCGGCTGGTTGAAATTCACGCAAGCTGCGGGAACGTCGGTGGCAATGATAAATAAATCCGCCTCTAATTCTTGAGAAATCACGGCAGTGCATAAATCTTTATCTACCACGGCTTCAACGCCTTGTAGTTCCCCTTTCTCATTATAATAGCTTGGTATGCCACCACCGCCGCCACAAATGACAATGTTACGATTGGCTAATAAAGCTTTCACTGAATCGATTCCTGTGACGGATTTTGGTAAAGGGCTTGGTACAGCACGGCGATAATATTGCCCATCTGCCATCACTGCCCAGCCTTTTTCTGCAGCCAGTTTTTCCGCTTCTTCTTTGGCATAAACCTGTCCAATAGGTTTGCTTGGTTTTTCAAATGCAGGATCTTTCGGATCAACAATCACTTGATTTAATACGGTAATCGTTGGCGTATGCGGCAACAGATTGGTTAATTCTTGTTGCAACATATAGCCTATCATTCCTACTGTTTGCGAAACCAGCACATCGAGCGGATAGGGTTCAATTTTAGGATCTTGGGCATAATAGGCGACGTGCTGTAATGCGAGCAGGCCAACCTGAGGGCCATTGCCATGGGAAATCACTAATTCATTTTCTTGTTTAATTTTCGCTAACTGTTCTGCCGCAATACGAATATTCGCAGACTGATTTTGAGCCGTCATCGGCTCTCCTCTTTTTAATAAGGCGTTTCCACCCAATGCAACAACAATTCTCATTTTGCTTTCCTTTTTAGTTGATAAAAAAATAGCACCGTTATATTGACGATGCTATAAACTCATTATGCCAGACTTGCCACCATGACGGCTTTGATGGTATGCATTCTGTTTTCCGCTTGCTCAAATGCCACATTTGCCGGTGATTCAAATACCTCCTCAGTCACCTCAATACCATTTGCCAGTTGCGGATATTTTGCCGCAATTTCTTTCCCTACTTTGGTTTCACTGTTGTGGAATGCCGGTAAGCAGTGCATAAATTTAACTTTTGGATTGCCAGTGCGTTTCATTAATTCCGGCGTGACTTGGTAAGACATTAACATCTCAATTCGTTCCGCCCAAGCCTCAAGCGGTTCTCCCATCGAAACCCATACATCCGTATGCACAAAATCAACACCTTTCACTGCGGTATCAATATCTTCGGTAACCGTAATTCTTGCACCGGATTGCTCTGCAAACTCTTGGCACATTTTCACTAACGACTCTTCCGGTAATAAGGCTTTCGGTGCACAAATACGTACATCCATACCTAATTTTGCACCAATTAATAATAGAGAGTTCCCCATATTATTACGTGCATCACCAATGTACACATAGCTGATTTGGCTCAATGGTTTCTCACAGTTTTCAATCATTGTAAGAACATCTGCAAGCATTTGGGTTGGGTGAAATTCATCGGTTAAACCGTTAAATACCGGCACCCCTGCATATTGCGCTAATTCGTTCACAATGGATTGCTTAAAACCACGGTATTCAATGGCATCATACATTCTGCCTAATACACGTGCGGTGTCTTTCATTGATTCTTTATGCCCAATTTGTGATGAAACGGGATCAATATAAGTGATGTGTGCTCCTTGATCATAAGCTGCCACTTCAAAAGCACATCGTGTTCGGGTTGACGTTTTCTCAAAAATAAGTGCGATATTTTTTCCGGTTAAGCGAGGCTGCTCTGTGCCGGCATATTTTGCCCTTTTTAAATCTCTCGCCAAATCTAACAAAAATCGAATTTCTCGCTCAGTATGGTTCACTAAGCTCAATAAATGTCTATTTTTAAGATTAAACGCCACGATTTGCTCCTTACTTATGTGTTAAAAAATCGGAGCATTCTAGCAAAGCAATCGTTTGCGTTCAAGATTTACGGGATAAAAATAACACAAGAGTGAAGATAGAAAGAAGAGAGGAAAAGTGCGGTAAAAAAATGGGGAGATTTTGCCCTCCCCACTTTTACTATTTAACTATGTACAAACAATTTTTACCGCTAATCCACCTTGTGAGGTTTCACGGTATTTTGCATTCATATCTTTGCCTGTTTCGTACATGGTTTCGATCACTTTATCAAGTGTAACCCGTGGATTGGTAGTACGGCGCAATGCCATACGAGCCGCATTAATCGCTTTCACTGAAGCGATGGCATTACGTTCAATACAAGGGACTTGAACCTGTCCGCCAACCGGATCACAAGTTAAGCCAAGGTTATGTTCCATGGCAATTTCTGCCGCAATGCACACTTGCATTGGATTGCCACCAAGAATTTCTGTTAATCCGGCTGCCGCCATAGAACAAGCAACCCCCACTTCACCTTGACACCCTACTTCAGCACCGGAAATCGAGGCATTCATTTTATAAAGCGAGCCGATCATCCCCGCAGCCAATAAATAACGCTCAACAGTTTCCTGAGTTAAAGGTGAAATAAATTTATCATAATAAGCCAGTACCGCCGGAATAATGCCACAGGCACCATTTGTTGGTGCTGTCACCACCCGTCCGCCTGCCGCATTTTCTTCATTCACTGCAAGAGCAAACATATTTACCCAATCAATAACACGCATAGGATCATTGGATAAATTCGTGTTCGCCTCTAACATTCGATATAAGGAAGCGGCACGGCGAGGTACACGTAATGGTCCCGGTAAAATGCCTTCTGTGTGTAATCCGTGATCAATACAGGCTTTCATAGCTTTCCACACATTATCTAAATGTGCACTCACGGCTTCTTTTCCATGTAATGCCATTTCATTTTCAAGCATCACCGTTGAGAACATTAAGCCGTTTTCGCTACAATGCTTTAAAATATCTTCTGCATTTTTATAAGGATAAGGCACGCTAACAGGGCTTTCTTCTTCCTGCCCAAAATGCGCTTCATCCACGATGAAACCTCCACCAATGGAATAATAAGTTTGGCGGTAAAGTTCCTTACGATCGGCATCTAGAGCAGTGATCATCATCCCATTTTCATGTAATTTCAAAAAAGTACTGTGAAACACAAGATTATTTTCAAAATCAAATTTCACCGTTTTTTTGCCCTGATCGATAGGCAATTCTGCGGTTTCTTTTACTTTTTCGATAAAACGTGGAATGAGATCGATATCAACATCATGTGGTAAATAACCGGCAAGCCCCATAATAATCGCAATATCGGTATTATGCCCACGCCCCGTCATTGAAAGAGAGCCATACACATCAACATGAATTTCTGAGGTTTGCTCAAATTGTCCCCGTTCAATTAAATCATCGACAAATTGCTTACCCGCCTTCATCGGCCCCACTGTGTGGGAACTGGAAGGCCCAATTCCCACTTTAAACATATCAAATACGCTAATCATAAATTTCTCGTTAATAAGCTAAACAAAAAAGCCGCTTATAATAATCCATATACAACCGCAGAGATAGCTATTAATCCCATAATAGTCACAAATACATTACTAAAACGACCTTGATAACGTTTCATTGCCGGAACTTTACGGATCGCATACATTGGCATAATAAATAGGATCATCGCAATAATTGGACCACCAAGCGATTCAATTAAGCCTAAAATACTCGGGTTGATAATTGCCACGCCCCATAGCGTTAATAAAAAGAAAAGTGCGGTCGCATAATTTAATTTTTTGCGGTTAACCGATTCACCTTTCATTTTTAAATATAAACCTTCCAAACCTTCACGTGCCCCTAAGTAATGGCCAAAGAAAGAACTGGTAATCGCCAAAAATGCAACTAATGGTCCAAAGTAAGAAATATAAGGGTTATCAAATTTATTCGCCAAGAAAGACAAAATACTGATATTTTGTGCTTTTGCCGCTAATAATTCTTCCGGTGTTAACGTTAATACACAACTAAATACAAAGAACATAACGAAGAAAAGCAAAATGGTTGATGTGCCTTTTTCAGTATGCCCAATGTGACGTTCGGTGTTGTCAAATTCTTTATATTCACGATATTGTGAACAGGTAAAAGAAGAAATTGCCGGAGAGTGGTTGAAAGAGAAGACTAAAACCGGAATAGTAACCCATAATGTTGTAACGAAACCGCCAACAGTGGGCATTTCACTCAGCATTGCACCATTCCATTCAGGAATGAGGTAAATGGACATAGCAAATAAAATAAGGACGAGCGGATAAACCAACCACTCTGTAATTTTCAACATCACTTTTTCATTAAAAAGCATCACCGAAATTAATAACGCAATTAATACCAAAGAGAGTAAGGCACGGTTAGGTGATGCCATCCCCAATTGATTCACAATAAAAGAATCAACCGTATTGGTGATGCCGTTACCGTAAATTAATAAAATCGGGAAAATCGCAAAAAAGTAAAGTAAGGTAATCAATTTACCGGCCGTTTTACCGAAATGTTCTTCCACAACTTCAGTGATGTCACTGCCCGGTTTCTTAGAAGAAAGCACAAAATATGCCAATCCTCGGTGAGCAAAATAGGTCATAGGACCGACTAAAATCGCCATCACGACAAGCGGCCAAAACCCGCCCATTCCCGCATTAATTGGTAAAAATAGCACGCCGGCTCCCACTGCCGTGCCAAATAAATTTAACATCCATGCAGCATCAAATTTGTTCCATTTGATTTTTTTCATAATAAACACCTTAGAAAAGATAAAAAGTACAGATTAAATTTCAATCTTTCAGGAAATCTCCTGATAAATTTCGCGCGCATAATATGCCTTAATGCAATGAAATACAAAGAAATGTTTTTAGAAATGTGATCGAGATAACGGTTTTTTAAACATTAAATAACAGAATCTTTATCTAGATCAAAGAGCGGTTAAAAAAACATCTTATTTTTTAACCGCCCTTACGAGGAGAATCAGGCATTTTCAATTGAAAAGGAAAGCACATCTTTGATAGATGATGCATTTAATGCAATCATAACTAAGCGATCAACTCCTAGTGCTACACCTGATGTATTTGGAATACCGGCTTGTAATGCCCCAAGAAAACGTTCATCAATTGCTCTTATCGGTAACCCCACTTTTTGCCGCTGGCGATTATCTTGCTCAAAACGGCGTCTTTGCTCATTTACATCGGTTAATTCATGGAAACCATTGGCAAGTTCCAAGCCTTTGTAATAGAACTCAAACCGCTCTGCGACACGTTGATCTTCCATGCTTAATTGCGCCAGTGCCGCTTGTGAGGAAGGAAAATGATAAACCGCAACCGGTGCTTCTTGCCCAATTTGAGGTTCTACCACTTCACTAAATAAAAACTGCAATAAAGTATCACGATCTTCGTCCTCTTCAGCCATAAAATTATGCTGACGAGCCGCTTCCACTAATTCTTTGCGACTGGCAGAAAGCGGATCAAGCCCAACATATTCTTGAAATGCAAATTGATAGCTCATACTTTCCGCCGGTTTACAATCAAGAATTTGTTGAAGTAAATCATCTACTTCATTAATTAGGCGGTACATATCAAAATGCGGTCGATACCATTCCAACATGGTAAATTCCGGATTATGACGATTACCTGCTTCTTCATTACGAAATACCTTACTAATTTGAAAGATAGGTCCGCTCCCTGCGGCCAATAAACGTTTCATATGGTATTCAGGGCTGGTTGAAAGCCACAGTGTTTTTGATAATTCATCAAAAGGTGCAATAAATTCTGTACTAAAAGTGGAAAGATGAAGATCTGTTACCCCAAATTCACTTAATACCGGCGTTTCTACTTCAAGTAAACCGCGATCAGTAAAAAAGCGCCGAATATCAGCAATAATTTTTGCTCGGGCAAGTAAGTTTTCAATGGAGGCTGAGGGCTGCCATAAAGGAGATTCAAGTGAAAGTGCGGTCATTTTTTCTCTATTTTTTATATTCCTATTATTAATTCGCCCATTGTAAACGAGGCAATTTATCAACTCAACTGTCAGTCTGATTATCGTTAAAACGCACATCAAATAAAAACCCTTCTCATTTGATTTACTTAGAAAAATTAACTTTTTTGAGGTAGATCACAAAATGAGTAATTTCTCTAAAATTCCACTCAAAAAAAGGTTATTAATTTGTAAAAAAATGGCACAATGCCCTATCCCTTTCGGGTGTTTTATTTTTTACTTTCTATAGATTGGAGGATATCGTGCAAACAGTTAATGTCGATATTGCGATTGTTGGTGCAGGTGGTGGCGGTTTACGGGCAGCAATTGCAGCAGCGGAAGCAAATCCTAACTTAAAAATTGCATTAGTTTCAAAAGTGTATCCTATGCGTAGCCACACGGTGGCAGCAGAGGGAGGAGCAGCAGCCGTTATCAAAGAAGAAGATTCTTATGATAAACACTTCCAAGATACCGTAGCAGGCGGTGACTGGCTATGCGAACAAGATGTGGTGGAATATTTTGTTGAACATTCTCCGGTGGAAATGACCCAGTTAGAGCGTTGGGGTTGTCCATGGAGTCGTAAAACAGACGGTGATGTCAATGTACGCCGTTTTGGTGGGATGAAAATTGAGCGTACTTGGTTTGCGGCGGATAAAACCGGTTTCCACCTATTACACACCCTTTTCCAAACCTCGATCCAATACCCTCAAATTCAACGTTTTGATGAACACTTTGTACTGGATATTTTAGTGGATGATGGTCATGCTCGCGGTATGGTTGCAATGAACATGATGGAAGGGACGCTTGTTCAAATTAATGCCAATGCAGTTGTGATTGCAACCGGTGGTGGTTGTCGTGCATTTAAATTCAATACTAATGGCGGTATTGTAACCGGTGATGGTTTATCTATGGCATATCGTCACGGCGTACCACTACGTGATATGGAATTTGTACAATATCACCCAACGGGCTTACCAAATACCGGTATTTTAATGACTGAAGGTTGTCGAGGTGAAGGCGGTATCTTAGTCAATAAAGATGGCTACCGTTATCTTCAAGATTATGGTCTTGGCCCAGAGACCCCAATCGGCAAACCTGAAAACAAATATATGGAATTAGGGCCACGTGATAAAGTTTCTCAGGCTTTCTGGCAGGAATGGAAAAAAGGCAATACTCTAAAAACAGCAAAAGGCGTAGATGTTGTCCACCTTGATTTACGTCACCTTGGTGAAAAATATTTGCATGAACGTCTTCCATTTATCTGTGAATTAGCAAGTGCATACGAAGGGGTAAATCCTGTCAATGAACCAATTCCTGTACGCCCTGTTGTTCACTACACTATGGGGGGTATTGAGGTCGATTTTAACAGTGAAACCCGCATTAAAGGTTTATTTGCCGTTGGCGAATGTGCATCTTCAGGCTTACACGGTGCAAACCGCTTAGGCTCTAACTCATTAGCAGAACTTGTAGTACTTGGTCGTGTCGCCGGTGAATATGCCGCACAACGTGCTGTTGAAGCACAACCTGCAAATCAAAGTGCCGTTGATGCTCAAGCTAAAGACATCGTTGCCCGTTTAGAGGCCCTTCACAAACAAGAAGGAAACGAATCTTGGTCTGATATTCGTGATGAAATGGGGACGGTGATGGAAGAAGGTTGTGGTATTTACCGTGATCAAGCAAGTATGCAAAAAGCCGTAGATAAAATTGCGGAATTAAAAGAACGCTATAAACGTATTCGTGTTGCTGATAACTCAAGTGTATTCAATACAGATGTACTTTATACCGTTGAGTTAGGTTACATCCTTGATGTGGCACAATCTATCGCTAATTCGGCTATCGAACGTAAAGAATCTCGTGGGGCACATCAACGCTTAGATTACACCGAACGTGATGATGTCAATTATTTAAAACACACCCTTGCTTTCTACAATGAGAACGGAGCACCACGTATTGAATACAGTCCGGTAAAAATCACTAAATCTCAACCTGCAAAACGTGTTTACGGTGCGGAAGCAGAAGCTCAAGAGGCGGCTGCGAAAGCTAAGGAGCAAGCAAATGGCTAATTCACCAGTAATGAATGTGGAAGTTTTACGCTACAATCCTGAAAGCGATCAAGAGCCACATTTAAGCACTTATCAAGTGCCTTATGACAACCAAACGTCCTTACTTGATGCGTTAGGTTATATTAAAGATAAGCTTGAACCATCTCTTTCTTACCGTTGGTCTTGTCGCATGGCAATCTGTGGTTCTTGTGGAATGATGGTTAATAATAAGCCAAAACTGGCATGTAAAACTTTTTTACGTGATTACAGCGGTCATATGCGTATTGAACCATTGGCAAACTTCCCGATTGAACGTGATTTGGTGGTAGATTTAAGCCACTTTATTGAAAGTTTAGAAGCGATCAAACCATATATTATTGGCAATGAGGCTCCACCATTAGATGGCAAACCACATCCATCGGCAGAACTTGCGAAAAGCCGTACGAAACAAACTCCGGCACAACTTGAAAAATACCGCACTTTCTCAATGTGTATTAACTGTGGTTTATGTTATGCCGCTTGTCCACAATTCGGTTTAAACCCTGAATTCTTAGGACCTGCAGCGATCACTATGGCACATCGTTATAATCTTGATAACCGTGACCATGGAAAAGCACAACGTATGCCATTGTTAAACGGTAAAAACGGGGTGTGGAGCTGTACTTTCGTTGGTTATTGTTCTGAAGTCTGTCCAAAACACGTGGATCCGGCTTCCGCAATCAACCAAGGTAAAGTGGAAAGTGCCAAAGATTATGTGATCTCTATGATAAAACCAAAAGGCTAAGGGGGAAGAAATGTCAGTAACTGTAAGTAAACGCAAAAAATATGTTCGCCCAATGACGGCTACTTGGTGGCAAAAACTGGACTTCTATAAAGCCTATATGCTACGTGAAGCAACCTCAATCTTTGCCGTATGGTTCTGTATTGTGCTACTTTATGGCGTACTCTGCCTTGCTAGTAATCCTATCCCTGGACACGGTATTTTTAGCTTTATTGAGTTTTTAAGAAACCCTATTGTGGTGATCTTAAACATTATTACGCTTGTCGCAACGCTTTACCATACCGTCACCTATTTCTTAATGACACCAAAAGTGATGAACATCATCGTCAAAAATGAGCGTTTACCACATCATGTCATCAGAAATGCGCTTTGGGCAGTCACTGCGCTTATCAGCGTGGTTGCATTAGTTTTAGCTTATATCTAAGGGAGAGAAGAAATGGTTGATAAAAATCCAAAACGCTCCGGTGAACCACCGGTATGGTTGCTTTTCGGTGCTGGTGGTACAGTAAGCGCAATTTTCTTTCCGGTGGTGATTTTAATCTTAGGTTTATTACTCCCCTTTGGTTTAATTGATCCGGCAAACCTCGTCACTTTTGCCTATTCTTGGATCGGTAAACTTGTGATTCTCGTGCTAACCATTTTCCCAATGTGGTGCGGTTTACACCGAATTCACCATGGCATGCACGATCTTAAAATCCATGTACCGGCGGGTGGCTTTATCTTCTATGGTTTAGCAACCATTTATACCATTTGGGTATTATTTGCGGTAATTGGTTTATAAGAGAATCAAATATAAAAAATAGCGAGTTTTCTACACTCGCTATTTTTTTATCTACTATAAAATTAATATTCACACATTTCCGAATCAGCAAAAAAATAGGCTATTTCACGATTTGCACTTTCTATGCTATCCGAGCCGTGAACAGAATTTTCACGCTGACTTAAGGCAAAATCCTTACGAATCGTTCCTTCTTCTGCATTTTCCGGATTTGTCGCACCAATCAAAGTGCGGTAATTTTTCACGGCATTTTCTTTTTCTAATACTGAAACCACAACCGGTGCGGACATCATATACTCCACTAATGAGTCAAAAAATACCTTGCCTTGATGTTCGGCATAAAAACCTTCCGCTTGCTCTCTCGTTAAATGTACCATTTTGGTTGCAACAATTTTAAACCCATTTTGTTCAAAGCGAGCCAAAATAGCCCCAATAAGATGACGTCTCACCGCATCAGGCTTAATAATGGAAAGTGTTCTTTCTGTCATATTCGTCCTCACTTTTCTGATTTTGACAATAATAAATTCGCTAATGTTTGAACCCCAATACCTGTCGCACCAACCGCCCATAAATCACTTGCGGATTTACGATAAGTTGCAGAGCAATCAATATGCAACCAATTCTGCCGGTAATTCTTCACAAAATAGGAGAGAAAGGCTGTCGCTGTACTTGCCCCAGCACCAACCGGCACTGTACCAATATTGGCAATATCCGCAAATGAAGAGCTAATTTGTGAACGATGGAACTCCTCAAATGGTAAACGCCAAAATGGCTCATTTTCGGCCTTAGCCGATTGGAAAAGCGCTGTCGCAAGTTCATCATCCATTGTGAGCAGCGAATGGTAGTCATTACCTACCGCCACTTTAGCCGCACCGGTTAAGGTAGCACAATCAATAATAAAGTCAGGATGTTGATTATCCGCTTCAATTAATCCTTCTGCCAACACTAAACGACCTTCTGCATCGGTATTTAAAATCTCCGCTGTCACACCATTTTTATAGGTAATAATATCGCCTAATTTAAAGGCATTGCTGCTCACTAAATTTTCTGCGCAACATAAGTAGAGTTTCACTCGCTGCTTTAATCCTCTAGCAATAGCTAATCCTAAAGCGCCAGTTAATAATGCTGCTCCCCCCATATCAGTACGCATTGTACTCATTCCATCACTTGGCTTAATACTATACCCGCCACTATCAAAAGTAATTCCCTTACCAACCAAGCAAGCTAATACAGGAGCATTTGGATCCATGGTCGGATTAAAATCTAACTTCAACATTGCCGGCGGATTTGACGAACCTTTTCCTACAGTCCAAATTCCATGATAGCCTTGCGTTTCCAATTCCTTTCCAGAAATAATCTGAAAACTGACCGCACTTTTCTCCGAATAATTTTCTGCTTGAGCTGTAATAAACTCTGCTGCTCGCTCAGCTAGTTTAATAGGTGTTAAACTTTGTGCCGGTTCATTAATCACCTCTCGGACAAAATCGCCGCATTCAACACGGGCTAATAATTCATCTTGTAAATCATGCTCTAAATGTGGAAACTCAATGGCATAATCCTGTTTTGCTGTATAAAACCCTTGATAAAATGCCCAACAAAAATCTAAATTCCAGTCATCACCAACTAATTCCACATCTTTTATGCCCTGCCCACGTAACTTACGCGCAGCACGTTGCACCAAAGTGAGGTCATTTTTCTCATTATTTTTTAGGTGAATAATCGCTTCTTCGTCATTAAAACTTACTATCGCATTTTTACCCCAACAATCCGCTGCCGGACGGTTAGAAAGAATAATCTCCATTTTTTAACTCTCCTTATAAAAGAAAAACCGGTTAGCGAACTATACCAGTTTTTATATAAGAAGATAATCTTAAATATACTTATTTTATCAGCGAGATACTTAGCTTATTTTCTATTGTGGTATTTTCCTAATTGAAATTGCTTCAGATACCACTCTACTGTTTTTCTTAATCCTGATTCAAAAGTTTCTTGTGGTTTCCACCCTAATTCATGACTAATTTTTCTTGTATCAATGGCATAACGAACATCATGTCCGGGGCGATCTTTGACATAAGTAATTAAGTCTTCGTATTTTTCCACACCTTTCGGTTTATTTGGTGCTAATTCTTCCAACAAAGTACAAATAGCGTAAACTACCTCAATATTTGTTTTCTCATTACGTCCGCCGACATTATAAGTTTCACCAATTTTTCCTTTTGTCATAATTTTATAAAGTGCCTTGGCATGATCCTCTACAAATAACCAATCTCTAATTTGCTGACCATTACCATACACAGGAAGAGGCTTTCCTGATAGGGCGTTTATAACCATGAGTGGAATAAGTTTTTCAGGATATTGGTATGGTCCGTAATTATTAGAACTATGTGCAATAATAACAGGTAAACCGTAGGTTCTATACCATGCATTGACTAAGTGATCACTTGCTGCTTTTGAGGCAGAATAAGGGCTACTCGGGTTATAAGGGGACGTTTCAGTAAACAGTGCTTCTTTATTTGCCAAATCACCATAGACCTCATCGGTGGAAACGTGAAGAAAACGAAATGTCTGTTTTTTCTCATCACTTAAGCTACTCCAGTATATTCGGGTAACCTCAAGTAAGGTATAAGTGCCAACAATATTGGTTTCAATAAAGGCAGAAGGTCCATCAATAGATCGATCAACATGACTTTCTGCCGCCAAATGCATTACCACATCAGGTTGATGTTGTTCAAATACACGAGTGAGTTCTTTTGCATTACAAATATCGACCAGCTCAAAAACATAACGTGAATTTTTTTCTATCAATTTAAGAGATTCTAGATTGGCTGCATAGGTTAATTTATCTACATTAATAACACTATCTGACGTATTTTCAATGATATAGAGAGTGACATTAGAAGCAATAAAACCTGCCCCACCAGTGAGAAGGATTTTTTTCATTTAATAAGCTCCATTTCTATTTATAACAACTTTTATAGTTTTAAATAGAATCACAATATCATTCCATAACGACCAGTTTTTAGCATACCAAGTATCAAAATAAACCCGAGTTTAATAATCTACATTATTTCGCCCACTGACTTGCCAAAGCCCTGTCATACCTGGTTTTGCCATTAAATAATAATCTATATCATCTTGATAATACGCAAGCTCATCTTTCACAATTGGGCGGGGACCAACTAAGCTCATTTCTCCCTTTAACACATTCCATAGTTGTGGTAGTTCGTCTAAACTCGTTTCTCTAAGGAATCTGCCTATATGTGTAATTCTTGGATCATTTTTCAGTTTAAAATCCTTTTCCCACTCTTTTTGGGCTATAGGATCATGTTCTAATAAATTTTTTAGTATTTCAGAGGAATTGGGTTTCATTGTCCTAAATTTAAGACATTCAAAAGTTTTTTTAAATTGTCCGATACGGGTATGTCGGTAAATAGCTACGCTTCCATCTTTTTTAACTAAAAAATATAAAATCAAGAATATTGGAGAAAGTATAATAATTAAAAATATGGAGCCGATAATATCAAAAGCCCTCTTAAGTAATTTAGAGGAACGTTTAGCAAGATTATTATTAACCCGGAATAAAACCATTTCATGACTAAATAAAAAGGCCATATCGGTTCCATAGAGAGGAATACCTCTAAGCTCCGGAATTACAGAAATTGAACGACAACCTTTACTAATTAGAAAACGCAACCAAAAATCTTGTTTTTCTTTATTTTCCTCATCCATCGCAAGAATAAATTGAGTAAACTTAGGATCAACAATTTTTAGTAACAATTCAGGATTATGTCTAGCAATAGGAACACCTAGAATTTTCTTAGCGCCTATACTATCATCAGTAGATACAAATAAATGGATATTCAGCCCTAAGAATTTTTCTTCATTCAATGCTTGAAAAACATCTTCTGCGTTTTTCCCACTGCCTATAATTACGCTATCTTTGATATAAATACCAGTTTTAATAAGAATTATTTTAACCAATATTCTAATTGAGGGAAACAAAAGAAAGATGGCTCCCCAAACGCTTAACCAAAATGTTCGAGAAATATATAGCTTAGAAAGAGCCATAATTGAAAGTTCAATAATAAAAAAAATAGATAGAGTTTGAAGAATCTCTTTTAGCTCAAACCAAAATGGTTTTCGATAGGTATAATGTCTTAATTTTATCAAAAACCAAATTATACAAGACAATGAAACCAAGAAGTGAATAAGTAAATAATTAGTTTTTTCCTCTACCGGTATATAATTCTCAGGATTGGACGAGACAGAAAATAAAATAAAATGCGAAAAAAATAATGCTACTACCAAAGAGAAAAAATCTACTGAAATTAGAATTAATTTACTGATGTTATTTTTATGCATAATAAATCCATTATCTATTCACAAATTTTCTTATGATTAATTGAGTAGCTTTAGAGAAAAGGTTTTCACCTTCTAAGTTCACAACCGATATTTCTTTTATTCTCAACTTATGATGATATACCCAAACATTAAAAAGCCTTTCAGCAATAAAACCAAAAACTCTTTTTTGATAATCATCATAATTCGTTATATCAATTTTTTCTTCTAACTTAAATAATATGTCAAATAACCAAGTGCAGTATTTATCAAAATCTATTTTTTTCATTATAAACATATTGTAAAGATGCAATGATTTACCTGACATAATCTTTTCAAAACTCTCGATATATGCAGGATAATCTTTTGAAATAATCTCTTTTGTTATATTAAGATCACGAATATGGTGAGCATGCTTATAATGAGAATAAATTGATTCAATAAAATAGTTTCTTTTTTTAGGCAAAATACAATCATATTCTTTAAGTAGGGCAACGATATTTTCTTCCGAAAGAATAGCTTTTCCTCTAAGTTTCTCACCAACACCTGTAAAATAACGGCGGTAATGTACTAATCCCATATATTCAACATCTTTAAAAAAATGATTTTTCCAAGCCCAATATAAACCTGTCAGCTCACAAAACGAGCTATTTTTCCCTGAAATATGTTTCCCCGTATCATCACTTAAAAAAGCCTGTGAAAATTGACCGCTCTTTTTCCCAACCCATAAAGGTCGATAAATATTCGAGTGAGGAAACTCATAGCTTTTATGTGTGATAACTAAAATAGAAACTTTGCTCATTTTACTTTAAGTATTTTTTATGATGGGTAAAATCTTGAATTAAACCATGATACATTGCCCGCCATGCAAAAATCAGCCGAGAAAAACTTGGTTTTGTAAATATATAAAACCAACTCGTTTTTAGGATAAAAGCCATTACATAGAATGTACCGTGATACTGTGAAAAAATTGCAATCGAATTACGTAAAAAACAATACTGTTTTAAATCTGAATATGTATTATTAAAACGAAATCTACCAAAAAACATTGGAGCTGATTGAGAACTATCAACAGGATGATAGAAAATAGCATCAAGGACCGTCAAAATTTTTGCAGAAAATTTATCTGCTCTTAATGTATATTCTCTTTCATCACCCCAAATAAAATAATCTTTACAGACTAATCCCATTTTTTTAATAAGCCTTGATGAAATTAACGTACCATTAAAAGGTAAAACTGTATGAGGAATGATATTTTCTTTCTTTAAAGAAGCAGAAATATCCTCATAGGTATCAAATACTTGCAACGAATTTGGTAGACGCATTGCAAAACTCAATTTATTTTTTGTTTGACTATCAAGCACCATTGGCCCAATGTAGCAACTTTCTGAACAATAAGGCATCAATTTTTCTAAGCAATTTTCGGAAGGAACCCCATCATCATCCATCAACCAAATATAATCAAAATTTTGTTCTGTTGCATATTTAATACCTTCGTAAAATCCACCTGCACCTCCACTATTTTCAGGTAATGAAATAAATGTGAAAAACGCATCATTAACCCATTTATTCTCGTACAGAAAATCAGCTGTGCCATCCGTACTGGCGTTATCAATAACAACAATATGGTTTACAGGATAAGTTTGTTGTTTAATGGCATTTAAACAATTAAGTAAAAGTGCTTTTCGATTAAAAGTCACAACCACGGCACAAATAGTCGGTTTATTTAACATATTTGATATCAACATTTATACAAAAACCATACATAGCTTACACAATGTATGGTTTAAAACTAAGGACTAACAATTTAAAAAATTATACATCCATATTAACGTAAAACGGCTGCAATTCTTGACCGCTTACAAGAGCTGCCTTGACATTGTCGGCCGTTTCAAGTGCTTCTTTAATCGTCACATCCATATCTAAATAGCGATAAGTTCCTAAACGCCCAACAAAGGTTACTTGCGTTTCTTTATTTGCTTTTTCAACATATTGCTGAAGTAACGCCTTATCCTTCACTAAACGAATCGGGTAGTAAGGTATATCATCTTCACCACATAAACGGCTAAACTCACGGTAACAAATAGTTTTTTCATGATGTTCCCAAGGTGCAAAATGTTTATGTTCTGAAATACGGGTATAAGGCACCTCTTCATCACCGTAATTTATTACTGCATTCCCTTGAAAATCACCTTCATCTCGAAAAGCTTCAAAATCTAAAGTACGATAGCCTAAACGACCGAGCTCAAAACCAAAATAAGCATCAAGTGGACCAGACCAGAAAATATGATCAAATTCCGCTTTCATTGATTCTGTAAATGCTGTATTTAAACGTACTTCAATATTTTCATGATTTAAAATATTTTCCACAATGACTGTATAACCGTCTTTTGGCATACCTTGGAATTTGTGGGCGAAGTAGTTATCGTCATAGTTAAAACGCACAGGTAAGCGCTTTAAAATACTTGCTGGTAATTCCTTTGGTTCTACTCCCCATTGTTTTTTTGTGTAGCCATAGAAAAATGCTTTATACAAATCTTTACCCACAAAACGCATAGCCTGTTCTTCAAAGGTTTGTGGATCGGCAATTGACATATCTGCTTGACTTTCAATTAACGCTTTCGCTTCTTTTGGTGAACAAGTTTTTCCAAAAAATTGGTTAATGGTATGCAGATTAATTGGTAATGAATACACCTCTCCTTGACTAATTGTCTTTACACGATTCACAAATGGCATCCATTCGCCAAATTGATTAATGTAATCCCATACACGTTCATTATCCGTGTGAAAAATATGTGGCCCATAAATATGTACCATCACATTGGTCTCTGCATCACGTTCAGAGTGACAGTTACCTGCCACATGAGAACGTTGATCGATAACGGTTACTTTATAGCCTTGTTCAGCTAATTCTCGAGCAATAACGGCATTAGAAAAACCAGCGCCGACTAAAAGGAATGTTTTCATACGTTTTACCTTAATTACTGATCTTGTTTAAATTGTTTTTTCCAGAATTCTGGACTAGTTAATTCATCATAAGAGTTTTGGTATTCTTTTTTCAAATGGTTGTAATTTTTCACTAATTTATAAATTGCTTTTAGGTATCTAAAAGCATAATTAAAAAATTTTCCCTTATCATGTTCTAAAATAAAGCCCTTATTCGTTGGGAAATGGATATATAACACTTTTTTATAACGATAAACCTCTCTTAAACTACCACCAAATCCTTTAGGTTGCGAAACAATTCCTTTTTTAAAAAACATACTTGGTAACAGATTACCGTTTAATGTTGCCCAACGAAATAATCGTTTTAATCTACTTTCATGAGGATTTCCAAAAACTGCTTGGGTTGATATATCATATGGAACATCTATTGTTTTTTCATTATGCACAATTCTTAAAATTTCTTTACGCCTTTCCGCCATATCCGCATTATTACGCCAGAAATCACAACCTTTCGTAGCATCTTCAATAGCATAAATAGAAGCAAGAGCTGTTTCATAATGATAGGTAAGAAGATTTTTTAATATCATTCTCGCCGTTATATTTAGTAAACTTAGCATTCCTTTATCGGAAAAATGATGGAAATGTTGCATAATCTGGTGACGATTGTCTAAATATGCTGTCAATGGACTGTGTTTTAATGCAAAATCTCCCTGCCATGAAGAAATACCATTTAAAGTAATAATATTAAATTTATGGGTAAGACCAAAGCCAATATCATCACCACGAACAAAAAATGGAAATGCGTAATGTTTAACTTTTGAAAGTGGGAATGCAAAATACCACCACCCCGCAAAATCAATATGTTCTTCTTGTTCATTAAACAGTAACTGATCAACATATCTTAAGTCTAAATTTGGTTTAATAGGCGTCAATAACCCATCAAACTTCGCCCCATTTTCATATTGCCGATACATTTCCTCTTCACGTAACATTGCCCCACCAATAGCCAACTCAGGATCTTTAGCATACTCTAATAAGCGAACAGTCCTCTTTATACCTTCAACTTCACAAGAGGCATCATCATCCATAAATAAACAATGAGTGAACACACCTTGATCTTTTAATTCCATTAACCCCCTAGAAAAACCACCTGAACCACCTAAATTTTCATTTGGAATGATATGAACATTTTCTACTTGTGGTAAGTTCTGGCTATTATCAACAACGTATAAAGCAATATTATCTTTAAATTCCTCTGTATTTAATAGTTCATTCTTAAGACGTTCCAAAGCAGGTAGTACATATTGCTGACGATTAAAATGCGTAATAACAATGCCTAATAAAACATTATTTACAACCGGGGTAGTGGTGATATAACTAAACTGATGAATTTCCGATTGAGATAAAGCAATCAATTCAAATGCAAGCATACCATCTTCAAGCTCCTGCCAAAACTCTAGTGAAACAGATACCTCAGATAAGTTTTCAGTCTCTAAATAAACTTCTTTTAAAATCTTCTTACTAAAGTGTAAGCGGTTTAAAAACCACACAATTTTAATTTTTCCCTTAAATTTTATAGAAAAATTCAAATCATTAATGTTTGCATGGCGTTTCCATTTACCAACGCTAAGGCTATTAAAATAAGTATCTGTATTGATATATCCTGATTTACCTAGAGAGAAAAATGCCTTTCCTATATTTAAATCAGCAAACTGATTATATCTAAAATAAAGTTCTGTTTCAGTACATAAAGATACCTGTGGGTACACAACATTCTGTATAGAATTCATATTATTTCCTTTTGATTTTAATAAAAAATTTAATTTTTCAAAATTTATCTTAGGTAAACCTCTAGAAAAAACATTCCAATAAGATAGTTTTAATATTCGTCAAAATAACATTTAGACATTCTAATTATAACAATACAAAAATAAATAAATTATGAGTAAGATACTATCTTTCTTAATTAATAAATTAAATAACTCTAAATACAATATAAAAAACAAAACATCTTATCTAAACAAGACATTTCTCTCCTCCTAAAAATCCCTATAGGATAAAAAAGAAGAAAAATTAGAGTGTAATAATAAAATCATGCCACTATTCATAATATAGATTGATTCATTAAAGCTTTACCTTTTATTTTTAGATTTTTAGTATCTCACTATTATTTAAATCTTATAACTGTAAATAATATCTTTAGCTCTTCCTATTGTTTTTACTATTCCCTTATCAATCCAAATCACATTCTGACAAAGTTCTCTCACTTGTTCGATTGAATGCGAAACAAAGAGCAATGTCGTTCCACCAGCAAGCATTTCTTCCATTCGTTTTTTACATTTCTCTTGGAAAGCTGCATCTCCTACAGCTAGAACTTCATCAACAATGAGTATTTCAGGTTTAACAATAGTCGCTACGGCAAAACCTAAACGAGCCGCCATACCTGATGAGAAATTTTTAATCGGAACATCAACAAAATCTTGTAGCTCTGCAAAATCAATGATTTCATCAAAATGCTGCTCCATAAAAGTTTTTTTATGACCGAGTAATGCACCATTGAGATAGATGTTTTCTCTCGCAGTAAGCTCACCATCAAAGCCCGCCCCCAATTCAATTAATGGCGCAATGTTGCCATGAACTTCTACAGTTCCTTTATAGGGTTTTAATATGCCACAAATAAGTTTGAGCAAAGTCGATTTGCCTGAACCATTGGTGCCAATAAGTCCCCAAGATTCTCCTCTTTTTACTTCAAAATTAATATCCTTCAATGCCAAAAATTCTTGGAACATTAATTCCCCTTTTAGCATTTTAATCACATATTCTTTTAAGCCATTATAATTTTCAGTTGCCTTATTAAAGCGAACAGTGGCATTAGTGACTTTAATTACTGTTTCATTTTTCATTAGATATACAAAATAAATTCATCTTGTTTTTTATTAAAATACCAAGCACCTAAAATTAATACAATAAATGCTGTCGTAAACCCAATTAAAACGCTATCAACTTGTGGAAATCTAGCATGCAAAACAATATCTCTAAACTGTTCAATATAACCATACATTGGATTTGCATTTTGGTAGAGAGAACGGTATTCTTCAGGAATAATGGAAGCAGGGTAGAATAAGGGAGTTAAATACATCCACATAGAAATAAACACTCCCCAAAGATATTGAATATCTCTAAAGAAAACTGTAATTGCCGCAAGCCATAGCCCTACACCTAAACTAAAAATAAAGACTTCGAGAATAATAATAGGGAAAAATAACAGATTCCAAGAAAATTCTGCATTAGTAAAAATCATTACCAATAATAAAGCACCTATTGAAAACAATAGATTAACTAATGAACTTCCTACTTTTGAAACGGTGAAAATATATTTAGGCACATATGTTTTTTTGATTAAAGAAGCATTTCCTGTAATAGACCCAACAGACATATTTGTTGCTTCAGTCATAAAATTAAATAAAAATTGTCCCGAAATCATATAGAGAGGGAAATTAGGAATATCAAATCTAAATAAATTAGAAAAAATGAAAACAAGCACCATCATTAACATCAATGGATTTAAAATACTCCAAAGATAACCAAGATAACTACGTCTATACTTGAGTTTCACATCACGAATAATCAGTTGTTTCAGTAATTCATCAAAAGCGAAAAAACGTTCAAACTTACTAAACAGTTTCGTTAGCATATTTTATCCTTATCACTAATTGGGGCGTGATTATACACTAGCAACACAATTTAACAATATACATATAAAAAGTGCGGTCAAAATCAACCGCACTTTCTTTGCTCAATATACAGTTTTCTAGCTAAAATTACGCATAATACATCTCAAACTCCACAGGATGTGGGGTCATATTTAAGCGTTCTACTTCTTTGCGTTTAATGCTGATGAAAGCGTCCACAAACTCTTTACTGAATACATTACCGTGAGTTAAGAATTCGTAGTCTTTCTCCAAAGCATTCAAAGCTTCTTCAAGTGAGCTTGCTACAGCAGGAATGTCTTTAAGTTCTTCCGGTGGTAAATCGTAAAGGTTTTTATCCATCGCATCACCCGGGTGGATTTTATTCACGATACCGTCTAACCCCGCCATTAATAAAGCGGCAAATGCAAGATATGGGTTTGCCATTGGATCAGGGAAACGGGCTTCAATACGAATCGCTTTCGGGCTTGTCACTGCAGGAATACGGATTGAGGCTGAACGGTTACTTGCTGAATAAGCCAATAATACCGGCGCTTCATAACCCGGTACTAAGCGTTTATAAGAGTTGGTACTTGGATTTGTAAACGCATTTAATGCCTTAGCATGTTTAATGATGCCGCCAATATAGTAAAGTGCGGTTTCAGAAAGCCCGGCATATTTATCACCTTGGAAGATATTTTTTCCGTCTTTGCTTAATGACATATTACAGTGCATACCCGAACCATTGTCGCCAGTGATTGGTTTCGGCATAAAGCACGCAGTTTTACCATGTTCAAGTGCGACATTTTGCACGACATATTTATAGATTTGAGTCTCATCTGCTTTTAACGTTAAGCTATTAAATTTCGTTGCAATTTCGTTTTGACCTGCTGTCGCGACTTCGTGGTGATGTGCTTCGATCACTAAACCAAGTTCTTCCAAAATTAAACACATTTCAGAGCGAATATCATGTGCACTATCAATAGGAGCAACGGCACAATACCCACCTTTTTTCAGAGGGCGATAAGCATTATTCCCCCCCTCATATTTTTTGTTGGTATTCCAAGCCGCTTCCACATCATCAACGGAAAAAGATGCGCGGTTCATCGACACATCAAAACGCACATCATCAAATAAGAAGAATTCAGGTTCAGGACCAAAGAATGCTTGATCGGCAATACCGGTAGAACGCATATAATTTTCAGCACGAATCGCAATAGAACGAGGATCGCGATCATAACTTTGCATCGTGGTCGGTTCATACACGCTACAACGAAGAGAAAGAGTCGGGATTTGCGCAAATGGGTCAACAACGGCAGTTTCAGCCATTGGCATTAAAAGCATATCGGCTTTATTGATGGTTTTCCAACCTTCTACGGATGAACCATCGAACATTTTACCGTCTTCAAACATATCTTCATCCACAAGATTAACCGGAATAGATACACCGTGTTCCTTGCCTTTAATATCAGTAAACCGAAGAAGCACAAATTTAATATCATTTTCTTCAATCAGTTTAAATACATTAGCGATGGCATTTGCGTTTGACATAGGTCGTTCCTCTATTATTTATTTTGCTAGGTAAGGATTATTAAAAAATAGCCCGCATTATAGCTTAATCTCTACTGCTTTTCATTGGATTTATTTTTATTATTTAACATAGCGGGCAATATAAAAGTCATGTATAATCCCCGCCCTTTCGTGCTCAAAATAAGGGCTATTTATCACAAAATCGTGTGAATGGTCTTCAACCCACGCATGAAAACAACAAACCCTTTAATTCGTGCGTGAAACATCGTTTCACACACCTTACATAACCTACTCAGAATAAGCAATGACAAACAAAATTGATATTAATAAACTGCGCAATATTGCGATTATCGCGCACGTTGACCATGGTAAAACTACGCTTGTAGATAAACTTCTTCAACAATCCGGTACTTTTGAAGCAACACGTGGCGACATAGATGAACGAGTCATGGATTCTAATGATCTCGAAAAAGAGCGTGGTATTACGATCCTTGCCAAAAACACGGCGATTAATTGGAATGACTACCGTATTAACATTGTCGATACACCGGGACATGCTGACTTTGGTGGTGAAGTAGAACGCGTGCTTTCAATGGTTGACTCAGTTCTTTTAGTGGTCGATGCTTTTGATGGTCCGATGCCGCAAACCCGTTTCGTTACTCAAAAAGCTTTCGCTCACGGACTCAAACCTATTGTCGTCATCAACAAAGTTGACCGTCCGGGTGCACGCCCTGATTGGGTTGTGGATCAAGTCTTTGATTTATTTGTCAATCTTGGTGCAACGGATGAACAGCTAGACTTTCCGATCATTTATGCCTCTGCGTTAAATGGTGTTGCAGGTTTAGAACATGAAGAATTGGCAGAAGATATGACACCATTATTTGAAGCCATTGTTAAACATGTTGAACCACCGAAAGTGGAATTAGATGCGCCGTTCCAAATGCAAATTTCCCAATTAGACTACAATAGCTATGTTGGGGTCATTGGCATTGGTCGCATTAAACGTGGTTCAATTAAACCAAATCAACCGGTCACTATCATTAATAGCGAAGGGAAAACCCGTCAAGGGCGTGTTGGTCAAGTGCTTGGGCATCTGGGTTTACAACGTTATGAAGAAGAAATGGCCTATGCCGGCGATATCGTGGCAATTACCGGTTTAGGCGAACTCAATATTTCCGATACCATCTGCGATATCAATGCCGTTGAAGCCTTACCTTCATTAACGGTTGACGAACCAACTGTGACGATGTTCTTCTGTGTGAATACATCTCCATTTGCCGGTCAAGAAGGAAAATATGTCACTTCACGTCAAATTCTTGAACGTTTAAATAAAGAATTGGTTCACAACGTAGCGTTACGTGTGGAAGAAACCCCAAACCCGGATGAGTTCCGTGTATCCGGTCGAGGCGAATTACATCTTTCCGTATTGATTGAAAATATGCGCCGTGAAGGCTATGAACTTGCCGTTTCCCGTCCAAAAGTTATCTATCGTGAAATTGATGGCAAAAAACAAGAACCTTATGAGCAAGTGACCATTGATGTGGAAGAACAGCACCAAGGTTCTGTGATGGAAGCCTTAGGTATCCGTAAAGGTGAAGTGCGTGATATGTTGCCGGATGGTAAAGGGCGTGTTCGTTTAGAATATATTATTCCAAGTCGTGGCTTAATCGGCTTCCGTGGCGAATTTATGACCATGACTTCCGGTACCGGTTTGCTTTACTCCAGTTTCAGCCATTATGATGACATCAAAGGCGGCGAAATCGGTCAACGTAAAAATGGTGTGTTAATTTCTAACGCAACAGGTAAAGCTCTCGCTTACGCATTGTTTGGTTTGCAAGAACGAGGCAAATTAATGATCGATGCCAACGTGGAAGTCTATGAAGGTCAGATTATTGGTATCCATAGCCGTTCAAACGATTTAACCGTTAACTGCTTACAAGGTAAAAAACTCACCAATATGCGTGCTTCAGGTAAAGATGACGCCATTGTCCTCACCACACCGGTGAAATTTAGCCTTGAACAAGCCATTGAATTTATTGATGACGATGAATTAGTGGAAGTGACACCGGAATCGATCCGTGTTCGCAAAAAACTTTTGACGGAAAACGATCGTAAACGGGCAAATCGTACCACAACCAGTACAAGCACCCACTAAACAAAAAATGGAATCAGTGATGATTCCATTTTTACATTGAAAGTGCGGTCAATTTCTACCGCACTTTTTCTGTTGTTCGGTATGATGTAGCAGTCACACAAAGCTGTTTTTGGGGTAGATAGGGACACACTGCGTGTGTCCAAATTTTAACCTATTGAAATGATTTGGCTTTATAACAGACACACGCAGTGTGTCCCTACATTTCGTTAATCCCTATTTTGTGTATTTTCCCATAATCATTAAAAATATGACGTTTTTCACCGCACTTTTTCCTATTGATGATAGTTTTCTAAGAAACGCCCTAATTTGGTAATCGCCTCTTCCAACTGGTTCACATAAGGTAAGGTGACAATGCGGAAGTGATCCGGTGAATGCCAGTTAAATCCTTTACCATGCACAAGCAACACTTTTTCTTGGCGAAGTAAATCCAGCACCATTTTTTCATCACTGTGAATATTAAATTTTTTCACATCAATTTTCGGGAACATATAAAGCGCTCCCATAGGTTTCACGCAGCTAATACCGGGAATTTGTGTTATCAATTCATAAGCTTTATTACGTTGCTCCAATAGACGTCCGCCCGGCAAAATAAACTCATTAATACTTTGATAACCGCCCAGTGCTGTTTGAATCGCATGCTGCATTGGTACATTGGCACACAAACGCATTGAGGCAAGCATATCCAATCCCTCAATATAACCTTGTGCATGATTTTTCGGGCCATTTAGAATCATCCAGCCTTGGCGGAAACCGGCGACACGGTAAGATTTTGACAAGCCGTTAAACGTCACTGTTAATAAATCCGGTGCTAATGCCGCAATGTGATGATGAACCGCATTATCGTATAAAATTTTATCGTAAATTTCGTCCGCAAAAATAATCAGATTATGTTGGCGAGCCACTTCCACGATTTCGTCCAACAAGGCTTTGCTATACACCGCTCCCGTTGGGTTATTTGGGTTGATAATCACGATAGCTTTGGTTTTCGCATTAATTTTAGCCTTAATATCATCTACTGCGGGAAACCAATTGGCATCTTCGTCACACAGATAATGCACGGCTTTGCCACCGGAAAGCGTCACTGCCGCCGTCCATAATGGATAATCCGGCATAGGAACCAACACTTCATCTCCATCATTTAATAAGGCTTGCATTGCCATCGTAATCAACTCAGACACGCCGTTGCCAATATAGACATCGTTCACTGTTGAGCCTTGAATACCCTTTGATTGATAATATTGCACAATAGCCTTACGGGCTGAATACAAGCCTTTTGAATCGCAATAGCCTTGCGCAGAAGGCAAATTACGCAAGACATCTACCAAAATTTCATCCGGCGCTTCAAAACCGAATGGGGCAGGATTACCAATATTTAATTTTAAAATTTTATTGCCCTCTTCTTCCAAACGGAGCGCTTCTTTATGTACAGGGCCACGAATATCATAACAAACGTGTTCCAATTTATCGGACTTAGGGAATAATCGCATATCAATTCCTTTTATTTTTGTGATAAGTGCGGTTAATTTACGCTGAATTTTCAATCTTGCAAAGATTTTGTAAAAAAATTTTTTGTGTCAGATAAATTACGGTAGAATACGAGCTAATTTTTTGTCTATTTTGAACAAGTTAAAATGGGTAGTTTAGAGCAAGCCAAAAGCCAATTAAGTTCTCAAATTGAAACTTATTTGCAACAAGGGAAAACTGATATTGTGCGTTTTCAAGCCACGATCGCCAATATCAATTTATTGGCATGGCTAAAATCACAAACCACTTATCCACAATTCTATTTGCGCTTTCGTGATGAAAATAAAGTCATCGCGGCATTGGGGGAAGTACGGTCTTTTTGCCAATTAAATATAGCACAAGAATTTATTGAGACATTTGATTTTCCTCTGCTAGGCGGACTACAATTTCAGGGATACGGACAATTTATTCTGCCGCAATTGATGATAGAAAAAAATGATAAAACTATCACGATAAGTTGCTTTGTAGAAGGCAGAGCGTCTGCGCAAACGGCTTTGGAACAATTAAAAACTTTGCCTAAAATAACCGCACTTTGCGAACTGCCAAAACAAATACCGCTCCGTACAGAGCAACGGGCAAATAAACAAATGTGGTGCGATTGGGTTAATCAGGCACTTTATGAAATAAAACAGGGCGAACTCACAAAACTGGTATTAGCGAATGAAACGGTTTTTCACTTAAAACAAGCCGTCAATGCTTATGACTTCCTTGCAGAAAGCGAGTGCCGGAATCAGGGCTGTTACCATTTTTTATGGGCGGAAAGTCCTCATTCCACATTCGTAGGCTCAACGCCTGAGCGCCTATTTGCCCGTGAATATAATTTATTTTTAACGGAAGCCCTTGCCGGTACCGCACCGATTACGGCTGACTCAAAAGAAAATCAACAACAAGCAGAATGGTTATTAAATGATGAAAAAAATTTAAACGAAAACTGGCTTGTGGTTCAAGATATTTCACAGAATATCAAATCTATGGTGGAATCTATTGATGTCAGTGAAGTAGAGCTTAAACCTTTACGCAAAGTTCAACATTTGTTGCGAAAAATTCGGGCAAATTTGACCGCACATTATCGAGATTCCGCACTACTCAAAGCGATTCACCCCACTGCGGCAGTTTCCGGTTTACCTCAACAACAAGCGAGAATGATTTTATCGGAAATTGAAACCTTTGATCGTGGGTGGTATGCCGGCACATTAGGATTAATGAGCGAGGCTTATTCGGAATTTTGTGTCGCGATTCGTTCCGCATTTATTGAGGGAAACCGAATTCGTGTCTTTGCCGGAGCCGGCATTGTTGAAGGCTCAGAACCTTTAGCAGAGTGGAAAGAAATTGAACGTAAGGCATCAGGATTAATAACCCTTTTTGCAGAAAATAATAATGGAGAAAAAGAATGTCTGTAAGCGTGTTTAATCGTTGTTGGTCAAAAGTGGTGTTAGAGACCTTGAGTCGCCAAGGTGTCTCCCATTTCTGTATTGCCCCCGGCTCACGCTCAACCCCTTTAACCCTTGAGGCCGTCCGCTTACAAAACGCTGGCCGCGCCACCTGTTATAGCCATTTTGATGAGCGTGGTTTAGGCTTTTTTGCTCTTGGTATTGCTAAATCCACTCAAGCTCCCGTGGCAATTATCGTCACTTCCGGTACAGCAGCAGCAAACCTTTATCCGGCAATCATTGAAGCACGCCAAAGTGGTGTCAATCTCATTGTTTTAACGGCAGATCGTCCACCTGAATTATGGGAATGTGGCGCCAATCAAGCCATCTTGCAACAAAATATGTTTGGCGACTACCCTGTTGCCAATGTCAACCTACCCAAGCCAAATGCCGACTATTCTGCACAATGGCTAGTTTCTCTGATTGAGCAAGCAATATTTCAGCAAACCCAACAAGGTGGCGTAGTTCATATTAATGTACCTTTTGCCGAACCACTTTATGAGGCTTCGGAAGATGCGATTGATACACATCCTTGGCTACAACCACTTCAACGTTGGCTTGCACACAATAAACCTTGGATTAGTCACGAATCTCAACAACAAGAAGTAATGATGCATGAAAATTGGGATCACTGGCGTACCAAACGTGGGGTGATTGTCGTCGGGCAACTCCCAATGGAACAAGCTATGGGTATCAATGCTTGGGCAACGACTATGGGCTGGGTGTTATTAACGGATATTCAATCCGGCGTAGAACCCATGACACCTTATGCCGATATTTGGCTTGCCAACCAAACTGTGCGTGAAAAATTATTACAGGCAGACATTGTGATTCAGCTTGGCTCTCGTTTTATCAGCAAGCGTATTAATCAATTTTTACAAGCCTTTAAAGGCGAATTTTGGATTGTGGAACAAACGCAAAAAGCGGTGGATCCTTATCATCATACCCATACACGTTTTAATGCGAAAGTCCACCACTGGCTACGGGCACACCCTCCTCTTCGTCAAAAACCTTGGCTACTGGAGCCTCTTGCGTTGTCCAAATTCTGTGCTGGTTTTATTGAGCAGCAAGTAGGCGGTAACCTTAACGAGGCCTCCCTTGCCCATCATATTGAACGTGTATTGCCTTACAATGGGATCTTGTTCCTCGGCAATAGTTTATTTGTACGCCTTGTGGACGCTCTCACCAAGCTCCCTGAAGGGTACCCGATTTATACTAATCGTGGTGCAAGCGGAATAGATGGTTTATTGGCGACGGCTGCCGGTATCGGCGTGGCAACCAATCAACCTGTTGTGGCAATGATTGGCGATACTTCAACCCTGTACGATCTCAATTCCCTTGCACTTTTTAAAAATGTCACACAACCGACCATTGTTTTTGTCATCAACAATAATGGCGGGGCGATTTTTGATATGTTGCCGGTGGAGGAAGAGGTCAAAGATCGTTTTTATCGCTTACCCCATAACAGTGATTTCTCACAAATTGCAGCAATGTTTGATATTAAATATGCTCACCCTTACACTTGGGCAGATTTAAGCAGCGTGTTAAAACAAGCCTACACGCGTCGTAAAACGACATTGATTGAAATCAAAACAAATCCAAACGATGGTAGCAATATTTACAAACGTTTAATTGAACAAATCAGCCATGCTGTGATTGGTGAATAAGGAAATTAAGGGCGAATCCCGCCCTTGTTTTTATGATGAATATTATTTTTCTCCACGGTCTTCTCGGCACCTCTTCCGATTGGCAAAAAGTTATCGAAAATCTACCGCACTTTCATTGCGTTTCTGTTGATTTACCCTTCCACGGCAAAGCAAAGGAAACCCCCGTCCAGAGTTTTAATGATACCGCTGAATATCTTTCCCAAAAAATCCAAAGTGCAGTCAAAAATGAACCCTATTTTCTCGTGGGCTATTCCCTTGGTGGGCGTATTGCTATGCATTATGCTTTACAAGCTCGTGTGGAAAAAGGGAACTTGCAAGCCATCATTTTGGAAGGGGCTAATTTAGGCTTAAAAACAAAAGAGGAGAAACAAGTACGCTGGCAAAACGATACCCATTGGGCAATGCGATTTACCCATGAACCGCCTGAGAATGTGTTGGAGGATTGGTATCAACAGCCCGTATTTTCCCATTTAACCGCCCATCAACGGACAACACTTGTTGAAAAGCGAAAAGCGAATTGTGGTGCGAACATTGGAAAAATGTTACTTGCCACCAGCCTTGCCAAACAACCGAATTTCCGAGACAAAGTGCGGTCAAGTTCTCTGCCATTTTTTTATTTTTGTGGTGAACAAGATCTTAAATTCCAAGCCCTTGCCTATTCCGAACAACTCAATTTAACAAGCATTCCCAATGCCGGTCACAATGCCCATTCAGAAAACCCTCTCCTATTCGCTCACAAACTTGAGAAACTGATTTTAGAAATTGCTCAACTTTAAAGGAAATGCTAGGATTTAAGCCTTTTCATTTATCACATTTTTTATCTTGTATTTTCTAAGGAAAGTAATATGACAGCACAACTTCGCAATAACCCGATGAAGGTGGCGCTTGCCTCAATGGTCGGTACAGCAATTGAATTTTTTGATTATTATATCTATGCAGCAGCTGCCGTACTGGTATTTAATACCCAGTTTTTCAACAGCGATGATCCCCTTTCAAATGATCTTCTTTCCCTCTCAACTCTCGCTTTGGCTTTTTTTGCCCGTCCTATTGGCTCAGCATTGTTTGGTCACTTTGGGGATAAAATTGGGCGTAAAAAAACCCTTGTCGCTTCCCTCTTACTCATGGGTGGCTCAACCGTGATTATCGGATTACTACCCAGCTATTCCCAAATTGGTATCTGGGCACCTATTTTGCTTTGTCTTTGCCGTGTTGGTCAGGGAATCGGCCTTGGTGGTGAATGGGGAGGTGCGGCTTTAGTGGCAACGGAAAATGCACCGGAAGGGAAACGTGCGTGGTATGGTACGTTTCCACAATTAGGCGCACCTATCGGTTTATTTGTCGCCAATGGAACCTTCTTCTTAGTCAGCTATTTTTGGGGGCAAGAAGCACTGGTTGAATGGGCTTGGCGAATTCCGTTTATCTCTTCCGTGTTATTGGTATTTGTCGGCTTATACGTCCGTTTAACCTTACACGAAAGCCATGTTTTCATTGAGGCGGAACAAAAAGGTAAAAAATTAAATGCTCCGGTCAGCGTTGTCTTTACCAAACACTTAAAACCGATGGTGATTGGCACATTCATTATGGTGGCAACCTATTCCCTTTTCTACATTATGACCGCCTTTGCACAGGCGTATTCACGTACTGCACCAAATCTTTCCGAAGCCGGTCATCCTCTCGGCTTAGGGATTCCGGCAAATACTTTCACGGGTTTATTATTAATCAGCGCTATTGTTTTTGGTATTTTTATCAGTATTTCCGGTATTTATGCCGATAAAATCGGGCGTCGTAAATGGCTGATTTGGGTGACTCTTGCCATTGGCGCACTCGGGTTATCTATGCCGCTATTCTTACAAAACGGGACACCTACAAGCGTATTCGCTTTTCTGGTTATCGGAATGGCAATCATGGGAATGACTTTTGGCCCAATGGCGGCACTGTTGCCGGAATTATTTCCAACCGAGGTGCGCTATTCCGGTGCTTCTCTCGCTTATAATTTAGCTTCTATTATTGGTGCCACTATTGCTGCCATGATTTCGTTGAAAATTAATGCCTCATTTGGTGTCATAGGTGTGGGAATTTATTTAGCGATTAACGCACTAATGACCTTATTAGCACTGCTTGCCTCAAAAGAAACAAAAAACGTTGATTTAACGCAGATCTAGCATATTAAGCAAAAATGCCAAGGTATTTACCTTGGCATTTTGTTTTAGAAAAGTGCATCAAAAATGACCGCACTTCTAATTAAAAGAATCCTTTAAACGTTCATCAGCACGGCGAGATTCACCTTTATGTTGCAATTTATTTAATTGACGCTCTAATTTTTCTTCCACCTCATTGATCGCTTTATACATATCATCAGCCGTTGCAGTCGCAATCAGATTACCAAGTGGCGTACCAATGGAAGCCTCAACACTAAAACCATTTGGTACTTTATTGAGTATAAAATGCGGATTAATTAGCTGCGTGTGCCATTTCTCCAATTTAGCCAGACGACCTTCCACATGTTCACGAATTGCAGGCGTGATTTCCATTTGTTTGCTGGTGATATTTAATGTCATAGCTGTACCTCTTCGTGTTAAGAACCTTTAGGTTCGGTTTGATTCAAGATCAAAATAGTCTCTTCAATAGGATTTTTCAAGCCATTTTTTAATGAAAAAAATACTAATATGTAAAAATATGATCTAGCTCTAATTTCTGAAGATTGCCAATTTTCTTTTCTGCGAGAATTGTTATGATAGAGAACTGCAAAAAGGATGCCTTTTGGCATCCTTTTCTTTTTGAGTGATTACAACTGAGAGGGGGATTGTTCATCTTGATCGTGATGATTAATCTTTAAACGATTGAAATAATCTTTGGTTTCTTCAACTACGATCTTGCGTAATCCGATTAAGGCAATTAAATTCGGAAATGCCATTAAGCCATTCACAATATCCGCTAAAATCCAAATTAAATCCAATTTCAAGAAAGAGCCGATCCCCACCAAAATAATAAATATTAAGCGATATAAACGAATACCACGGGTTCCGACCAAATACACGAAACAACGCTCACCGTAATAACACCAACCTAAAATTGTCGTAAACGCAAAGAATAATAAGCCTACAGTGACAACTGTTGCACCAAAATCTAACCCAAGCCCTTTGGCAAATGCAGCATTGGTTACCGTTGCACCGGCAAGTTCAGGGTTACGCCATGCGCCGGTAAGAACCAATACAATCCCTGTCATTGAACACACAATAATGGTATCTAAAAAGGTTCCGGTCATGGAAATAAGACCTTGGCGAACCGGCTCTCGTGTTTGGGCGGCAGCGGCAGCAATAGGTGCACTGCCTAAACCTGATTCATTAGAGAAGATCCCCCTAGCCACCCCCGATTGAATGGCTTTCATCACAGTAAAACCTAATACCCCGCCCAGTGCGGATTGCGGATCAAAAGCACTATGAATAATCAACATCACCGCATCTGGTACCCGTTCCCAATTCAACAAAATAATAATCATTGAGACGAGTACATAAGAAATCGCCATAAAAGGCACAATGATCGATGATGTCGTGGCAATACGTTTTACCCCACCTAAGATAATCATTGCGACCAATACCGTCACCACCACAGCAGTGATAAGAACCGGAATATGAAAGGTATCTTCCATAGCGTGCGTAATCGCATTCACTTGCGGGAATGTGCCGATACCGAAAAAGGCGACTAATACACCAAACACCGCAAACATCTTGGCAAGCCATTTGATGCCTAGACCACGCTCAATGTAATACATCGGGCCGCCGGACATAAACCCACGGCGATCTTTGACCCGATATTTCACCGCCAGTAAACATTCCGCATACTTGGTCGCCATACCAAGCAATGCTACCAGCCACATCCAAAAGATCGCACCGGGCCCGCCCGCTTGCACCGCTGTCGCAACACCGACAATATTTCCCGTCCCAATAGTTGCCGCTAAAGCCGTACTCAGTGCCGCAAAAGAAGACACATCCCCTTTTCCGCCACGTTCTTTTTTAAACAAATAACTAATTGCAAGCGGTAAATAGCGGACTTGAATAAAGCCTAAACGTAAGGTGAAATAAAGCCCTGTACCCGATAATAAAATCAGTAATGGTGGGCCCCAAATAAAGCTATCAATCGTGGATAAAATTGTCGTGAATGACATTGTGATTCCTCGTTGTCTAAAAACAAATAAACGCAACAAGGAGACAAAAAGCATCCGTGAAAAGAAATAAAATACAGATTGTCTTTTAGCCCCTGTCCTTTTGCCTGAGCGTTTGAAAAACGGCGTGAAAAACCACCGCTCTTTTGCGCCTTCGGCGTCCATTTACCCCACTATCTATAGGGCAATGGATCTCTCCAAGGGTTCGTCCAGTAACAGTCCCTGCACTGATGTGCGCCTGAAAGATTTTACATCGTCGGCGTAGGGTTAATTCCCTACTCTCCAGCTACCTTCATCCGAACTCATTTTTCTCTGATTCATCAGGAAAAACGGGGAGGATTTTAGCAAAATCAAAGACTTCAATCAATTGTCAAGCACAGAGAAAATAGCTAAAAAGTGCGGTCAATATTTATGATATTTTATATCCGAAGCCATTCCACCAAAGTTTTTAACAGTGGTGAATATTCTGTACGATTAGGAAAGTAGAGATAATAACCGGGATAAATGCATTCCCAATCACTTAATATACGGCAAAGTCTGCCAGACTGAATATCGGCTTCTACTTCATCTGCCATTTCCCATGAAATCCCTATATTGTCTAAGGCCGCTTGACGGGTCATGGGAGGCTGGTTAACAATCAAATTCCCCTGCATGGCTAATTTAAACCGTTCACCTGTTTTTGAGTGTTCAAATTCCCACGGCAACAAGTTGTTGTAAGTGGGAATACGTAAGCGAATACAGTTATGTTTAAGCAGCGCCTCCGGCGTTTGAGGTGTACCGTGGCGGGAAAGATATTCGGGTGTAGCTACATAACACATTCGGACAGCCTCCGACACTCTCACTGCAATCATATCTTTATCCATTAATCCTCCCTCACGAATACCGGCATCATAGCGTTCTGCTACGATATCAATAAACTTCATCTCTGCCGCAAGTTCCAGAGTAATATTCGGATAATGTTCCAAAAAACGGCGGAATTTTTGCCAAAGGACAACTGAAATCGCATGAATAGTGCCATTAATTCTCAGCACGCCACGTTGTTGGTTTTGATTATTTAAAATATTGAGTAAACGGCTATCAATGTCTTGAAATAATGGACAAAGCTGCTGATAAAGCTGCTGCCCTGCATCAGTCGTGGCAACGCTTCGGGTAGTTCGATTGAACAGTTTCAAGCCTAAACGGCGTTCTAACTGACTAATAGTATGGCTTACCGCTGCTCGTGAAAGATTCAATTGAGCCGCCACTTTGGTAAAACTACCCGTTTGAGCAACAAGCAAAAAAGTGCGTAAATCGTTTAAGTTTTCTTGCATAGCTAAAGATAGATTGTCAAATATTATTGAACAAGTTAGTTTAAATTTGGTATCTAGTCAATCTAAATTAGATCACTATAATGCCACCATCTTTTAAACAACAGAGGAAAAGAAAGATGACGAAACCAACTTACACAACTGAATATAAAGCCATCGAACAAGTTTTATTAAACGAATACAGTGAAGGAGGGAAACAAGCGAAAAGCGAGATTATGCAGCCTGCTTTTCACGAAGTCGCAACAATGTATAGCGTGGGTGAAAACGGAGCAATCGCAGGCGGATCTGTAACAGAAAGTTTATTCCCTGTGATTGACAACCACTTTACTCCCTCAGAAAATCCGACTGTTGCGATTGCCTATATTGATATTACCGGCAACGCAGCTTCCGCTCGTGTAGATACCGACAATCTAAGCGGCTATGGTTTTACTGATTATTTCAACTTGTTAAAAATAAATGGAACATGGCAAATTGTAAGTAAAATTTTCCATGCTCATTATTAATCCATAAGGCGGAAATTTCCGCCTTTTACGCTATTAAAGGAGATAAATTATGAACAAATTTCAACCGATCCTAGAGCCTTATACATTAAACAATGGCATCACAATTAAAAACCGGCTTGCTGTTGCCCCAATGACTCATTTTGCCTCACACAATGATGGCACAATCAGCGAGGAAGAACGTGTTTTTCTAAGCAATCGTGCCAGTGACATTGGCTTATTTATTGCCGCCGCAACCCTCGTGGCAGATGGTGGCAAAGCCTTTTACGGACAGCCCGAAGCCATTCACGAAAGCCAATTAGATAGTTTAAAAGCAACCGCAGATATAATCAAAAACCAGGGTGCAAAAGCCATTTTGCAAATTCACCATGGGGGTAAACTTGCCATTACGGAATTGTTAAACGGCAAAGATAAAGTCGCCCCCTCTGAAGATGAAAGCAGCGGTAGCCGAGCATTGACCAATAATGAAATCCATGAGCTAATCTCAAATTTTGCTAACGCCACAGAATTAGCTATCAAAGCTGGTTTTGATGGGGTGGAAATCCACGGCGCAAACGGTTACTTAATCCAACAGTTTTTCTCAGCCCAAAGCAACCGACGTACTGATCAATGGGGAGGTAGCCTAGAAAATCGTTTGCGTTTTCCCCTTGCTATAGTCGATGCAGTCATCGCTATGCGTGAAAAATATCATCGTCCAGATTTCATCATTGGCTATCGTTTTTCTCCTGAAGAAAGTGGCGACAATGGGTTAACGATGGTGGATACCTTTGCACTCATTGACGAATTAGTTCAAAAACCGTTGCAATATTTGCACGTTTCCCTGTGGGATTTTTACAAAAAAGCCCGTCGTGGTGCCGACAGCAATCAAACCCGCTTAGCATTAATACACGAACGCATCAACGGTAAACTACCGCTTATCGGTGTTGGTAATCTATTCACCGCAGAACAAATCCTCGCCGCCTATCAAACAGGTTGGGCAGAATTTATTGGTCTCGGTAAAACTGTGATGATTAATCCCAACATTGCCACGTTAATTCAAGAAAATCGCTTACAAGAAATCATCACCGAGCTTGACCCAAATCAAGCAGATCATTATGGTATTCCAAACCGATTGTGGGAAATGTGCGTAGTGGGTGGTGCGTGGTTACCACCTGTGAAAGGGAAAGCATGGCAACCGGTAGATATTTAACAATAATTTTCAATAAAATTGTCAACACGAACCTATCTAATCGTTGCAGTATTATGTAGCAAATACACAAAATAGACATTTCAATGATATGTAGGGACACACTGCCTGTGTCCGCTTATAACATATTGAAATACGGACACACGCAGTGTGTCCCTACCCCAAAAACAGATTTTTGCCACGGATAATACCGAATAGTTGTTGATTCGGTAGGGGGCGTAACGATGGCGTCTGTTATAAAAAACGGACAATCTCAATATGTTGAGAAAAAATAACGTCACGGTCACCCTATATTTTCCCCTTTGTATATTTACTAAGAACTCAAAACACGGTAAAAACCAACCGCACTTTTATCAATAAACAAGGAACAAAAAATGGCAATTAAACCTGTTGAACTGGAAAAGTTCTATCGCTTAATCAACCACGGTCCCACAACGATGATTTCCGCTAAAGCAGAGGGCATTGAAAATGTGATGTCTGCAGCGTGGGTCTGTGCAGTGGACTATCTACCGAAAGCCAAATTAATGGTAATCATCGACAAAGCCGCTTATACACGAAAATTGATTGAAAAGAGCGGTTATTTTGCCGTACAAATTCCCATCGCGAAACAAGCTAAATTAGTTGTCGAAATGGGACTGAGCCGTAAAGAAAATCCGGACAAATTAGATAAATTGAGTCTATTTTATCAAGAAGGCTTCGATGTTCCCTTGGTGGAAGGCTGTGCTGCTTGGATTATCTGTAAAGTGATCCCTGAACCTGAAAATCACGAGAAACACGATATGTTTATCGGTGAAGTGCTTGCAGCATGGGCAGATGATCGTATTTTTAACAAGGGACATTGACAATTTGATGATGCATCTGATGAACTGAGAACCTTGCACTATATTGCAGGTGGACATTTTACAAAATAGGAAAAGGGGTGAATGTAACAAGTGGAGAAGAATAAAGGATAGAACGCATTTTCCGATCAAAAAAGCACTATTGCATAAAAAAGGTGGGAATATCCCACCTTTCTAAGTTTAAAATTAAAGAATTTCTTTCGCTGTCGCCACCACGTTATCCACAGTGAAACCGAACAATTTGAATAACTGATCAGCCGGCGCAGACTCACCGAATGAATTCATTCCCACGATACGACCGGCAAAGCCCACGTATTTATACCAGAAATCAGAAATTCCCGCTTCAATCGCAACACGCTTAGTGACAGAGGAAGGCAAGACACTTTCACGGTATGCTTCGTCTTGTTTATCGAAACGGTTGGTGCTTGGCATTGAAACTACACGCACGTTTTTACCTTCTGCAGCAAGCACATCTGCCGCTTTAACGGCAAGTTCTACTTCTGAACCCGTTGCAATTAAGATTAAATCCGGTGTGCCGTTACTGTCTTTTAAGATATAAGCACCGCGTGCCACATTCGCTAATTGCTCAGAAGTGCGGTCCATTTGTGCCAAGTTTTGACGGGTGAAGATTAATGCACTCGGGCCGTCTTGACGTTCTACCGCTTGTTGCCACGCCACCGCTGATTCAACCTGATCGCAAGGTCTCCAGGTTTCAAGATTTGGAATTAAGCGTAATGAAGCCGTCTGCTCAATAGGTTGATGGGTTGGACCATCTTCGCCTAAGCCGATAGAATCGTGGGTATAAACAAACAATGCGCGTTGTTTCATTAATGCCGCCATACGCACTGCATTGTGAGCGTATTCATAGAACATTAAGAAAGTTGCACCATAAGGAATGAAGCCACCGTGTAAAGCGATACCATTCATAATGGCAGACATTCCAAATTCACGTACACCATAGTTGATGTAGTTGCCATCCACATTTTCATTTGCACGGATTGGTTTTGAACCGCTCCATAAGGTGAGGTTAGAACTTGCTAAATCCGCCGAACCACCTAAAAACTCAGGCAATACTTGTGCATAGGCTTCAATCGCATTTTGTGAGGCTTTACGGCTTGCAATACTTGCCGGATTAGCTTGTAATTTTTCAATGAAGGCTTGAGAATATGTTGACCAATCCGCAGGTAATTCACCAGTCATACGACGTTTAAACTCAGCCGCTAACTTAGGATAGGCTTTTTCGTACGCAGCAAATTTTTCTTCCCACGATTTTTCAGCTGCCGCACCTTTTGCTTTTGCATCCCACTCGGCATAGTATTCTGCCGGAATTTCAAACGGTGCATAATCCCAATTTAAGGCTTTGCGGGTTAAAGCAATTTCTTCATCACCCAAAGGAGCACCGTGGCTATCATGAGAATTTGCTTTGTTTGGTGAACCAAAACCGATAATGGTTTTGCAAATAATTAAGGTCGGTTTTTCTTTTTCTGCTTGGGCAAGAATGGTCGCCGCACGAATTTGTTCAGCATCGTGACCATCTACATTGCGAATAACCTGCCAGCCGTAAGCTTCAAAACGGGCTGCCGTGTCATCACTAAACCAGCCGTCAACATGACCGTCAATAGAAATATTGTTGTCATCATAGAAAGCAATTAATTTGCCTAAACCGAGTGTCCCCGCTAAAGAACAAGCCTCGTGAGAAATCCCTTCCATTAAACAACCGTCGCCTAAGAATACATAAGTATAGTGATCGACAATATCATGGCCTTCGCGGTTAAATTGACCGCCTAACGTTTTTTCTGCAATCGCCATACCTACCGCATTGGTAATCCCTTGACCTAGCGGGCCGGTTGTAGTTTCAACACCCGGTGCATAGCCGTATTCCGGATGGCCCGGTGTTTTAGAATGTAATTGACGGAATTGTTTTAAATCTTCAATGGAAAGATCATAACCGGTTAAATGTAACAAGCTGTAAATCAGCATTGAACCATGCCCGTTGGACAAAACAAAGCGGTCACGATCTGCCCATTTTGGATTGGTCGGATTATGTTTTAAGAAATCACGCCATAATACTTCAGCAATATCCGCCATGCCCATTGGCGCACCGGGGTGGCCTGATTTTGCTTTTTGTACGGCATCCATACTTAAAAAACGAATTGCGTTTGCGAGTTGTTTACGAGTCGCCATATTGTTTCTCCTGTGATTAAAAATAGTTTTCTGCATTCTACCTCATTTGCGTCAGAATTTAGGCAAAATAATTGAAATTTTATACAATTATTTAATCTATCCCCTACGCCGTCTTTGATGATAACGCTGAGTATTTGATTTCATGGGTAAATTGACCGCTCTTTTAGGCTCATTTGATGCACGATAGGTACGACGGTAATGACTTAAAAAATAATGAATGGAACTTGCTACCACTACCCCTAACAAAAATACGACGATCAATTCACCGTAAAGTTGGCGAAAAATTTGATTAATTTTACTTTGAGGAGATTGGGCATACTGCCCATCAAAAGTGACACGTAAAAAACCTTGAATCCCTAAGTTAGAGTAAATAGGCTCGACAATTTGCTGAGCGTTTTGTTCTCCATCCCGTTGTTCTAATCCTAATCTTTTACGTAAACGCTCAGAGTCTGTACTTTGTGCGAGCAATTTCCCTTGAGCATCATAAATTGAGGCATCCAATACAAAATGTTCCTGCACTAAATTATCTAGATTTTCCGTAAGCTTTTCAGTTTGTGCATTATTCACTAATAACACGGCAAATAAATTCGCTTGTTGACGGACTAAAATATGGGATAAATGAGAAACCTGATTCACACTCGCAAACTGCGAACCAATCTTAAACTGTTGCACACCAAATAAAATGACGGCAAAGGCAGCAGTGCAAAGGATCACAATCAGCACTAACATCACGGATTTTGTTAATTTTTCTTTGATTAAATGCAAGTTATTTTTCCCCAATTCGCCCTTAAATCGGCTAGAATAGTTTTACTTTTCACAATTTACAGGATTTTCTATGCAAATTCAAAACCTTGCAAGTATTACACAAAAATACCCGGCATTTCCAACCGCACTTTCGTCCGATTCGCCCCTTGTCTCATTAGAAGATAGTTTCATTCTCTACGGCATACAATTAAACCTTTCAACACTCACTCAATTTCAGCAAAAGTGCGGTCAAAATTTTCAGTGTTTTGATGCTTGGAATATCGCGAAAAATACGGTCGTTTTACTTAAAGGAAAATGGCATGATACCTTCCTTTCTACCGCTCACGAACTAGGTTTAGATATTGCTTTACTCAACTTTGAAGCAAAATTATCAGAAAAAGGATTATTAGTGATGGATATGGATTCCACTGCCATCCAAATTGAATGTATTGATGAAATCGCCAAGCTTGCAGGTACGGGGGAATTAGTGTCCGCAATTACCGAAAGTGCAATGCGGGGCGAACTTGATTTTGAACAGAGTTTACGCCGTCGGGTCAGCACATTAAAAGATGCTCCTGAAACTATTTTACAAGAAGTACGGGCAAATTTACCCTTAATGTCCGGTTTACAGGAAACCATTCAAACTTTACAACAATATGGCTGGAAAACAGCCATTGCCTCAGGCGGCTTTACTTACTTCGCCGATTATTTGAAAGATTTATTGAACTTAGACTGTGCTGTCTCCAATCAATTCGACATTGTAGATGGTAAGCTCACAGGTTTAGTCAAAGGCGATGTTGTGGATGCACAATATAAAGCCCACACACTTCAGCGTTTACGCGATGAATACCGCATTAGTGCTGAAAATACCCTTGCTATTGGTGACGGCGCGAACGATTTAGCCATGATGAATGTCGCCGGATTAGGGGTCGCTTTCCACGCTAAGCCGAAAGTGCAACAACAAGCGCAAATTGTGGTAAACTTCGCCGACTTAACTGCACTTTTATGTCTTTTAAGTGCAAGAGAAAGAATTTAACGTTAATGGGAGAAAATTATGCCATCTTTTGATATTGTGTCTGAAATTACTATGCATGAAGTGCGTAACGCCGTAGAAAATGCAAACCGAGTATTAAGCACACGCTACGATTTCCGTGGCGTGGAAGCCGTGATTGAACTCAATGAAAAAAATGAGACCGTAAAAGTGACGACCGAATCCGAGTTTCAACTCGAACAACTGATCGAAATCTTAATCGGCGCATTTGTTAAACGTGGTATTGAGCACGGATCATTAGATATTCCGACAGAAAGCGAACACCACGGTAAACTTTACACCAAAGAAATAAAATTAAAACAAGGCATCGAAACCGAAATGGCGAAGAAAATCACCAAATTAGTGAAAGACTCTAAAATTAAAGTTCAAGCCCAAATTCAAGGTGATCAAGTGCGGGTAACAGGTAAATCCCGTGATGACTTACAAGCGGTGATTCAACTGGTAAAAGGCGCAGAGCTAGGACAACCATTCCAGTTTAATAATTTTAGAGATTAATTCTTTTACCCAAAAAGTGCGGTCAGAAATTCCGGTATTATGTAGGGACACACTGCGTGTGTCCGTTATAAAATCAAATCATTTCAATAGATTAAAATTCGGACACACGCAGTGTGTCCCTACTCACCCCAAAAACAGATTTGTGCCACTATTATAATGGCCAGAAATTCAAATATTTTCCTAACCGCACTTTTTTATTTGCTTTATCCGTTAGGCAAATCTTGCTTTCGCTTCGGCAATCGCCTCTGCCACTCTCAGTGGTGAAACCCCACCTTTCGCACAACGTTTATCCAAACAAGATTGAAGGGAAAGAATATCATACACATCATCGCCCACCACTTCGCTAAATTGACGGAATTCCGGAATAGTAAGATCCTCCAATCCCTTACCTTTCTCAATGGCATACACCACTGTTTCACCCACAATATGATGAGAATCTCGGAAAGGTACGCCTTTTGCCACAAGATAATCAGCCAATTCGGTGGCATTGGAATAACCTTTTAGTGCTGCTTCACGGGTACGTTCAACATTCACTTTTAATTCATCCAGTACAAAGGTCGCCATATCGACACAATCTTGCCAAGTATCGAGGGCATCAAAAATCCCTTCTTTATCTTCCTGCATATCTTTATTGTAAGCGAGCGGTAAGCCCTTTAATGTCATCAGCATACCGGTTAACGCCCCCATTACTCGACCCGCTTTACCACGAATCAATTCACAAGCATCGGGGTTTTTCTTTTGTGGCATTAAAGAGGATCCCGATGTCACCCTATCCGATAATTCCACAAAATTCGCTTCGCCACTGTTAAAAATAATCATATCTTCCGCAAAACGGGAAAGATGTGCCATACTCAGGGAGGCGGTAGAAAGTAATTCTACGATATGATCGCGATCCGATACGCTGTCTAAACTATTGCGGGTGGCAAAACTAAAGCCTAAATCCTGAGCCAACACATCACGATCCACCGCATAAGCCGTACCAGCCAACGCACCACTACCAAGCGGGCAAGTGTTCATACGTTTATAAGCATCAGTCAAACGAGTGTAATCCCGATCAAACATTTCTACATAAGCCATACACCAATGGGCGAAAGTGATGGGCTGTGCACGCTGTAAATGCGTATAGCCCGGCATCACGGCTTCTTGGGTATTTTCAGCAGTTTGCACTAAATGGCGTTGTAAATTCCGAATCGAATCCTGTAATTCGATCACTCGTTGTTTACACCACATTTTAATATCAAGTGCGACCTGATCATTACGACTACGTCCGGTATGCAATTTTTTGCCAAGATTACCGACTTTATCAATCAGTTTACTTTCCACCCAGCTATGAATATCTTCCGCTTCATCTTGCAAAATCGCTTGCGGATTTGACCGCACTTCAAGCAATAATTCATTTAATGCTTGTTCTAATTGTTGCTGTTCCTCTTGCGTTAATACATTCACTTTGACTAAGGCTTTCGACCAGCCGATTGATCCTTCAATATCTTGTTCGGCTAAACGATAATCAAAACGTAATGAATCATTAAAATCTTTAAAACGCTTATCTGCGGCTTGTGTAAAACGCCCACCCCAAAGTGCCATAATATCCTCTTTCTTATCATCAATGACCCCAAAGTGCGGTCAAAATATACGGAATTTTTGAAGGGAACATTCTATCAATTCCCCCTAAATAAGTGAAATATTTTAAAAAAATCGCCAATATCTTCGAGGATAAAATGAGACAATTTATGGATAGATTAAGACAAATCATCTAATAACTTCAGTTTAATTACTTTAAAATCCGCCCCCGATTTATCATTAATAATTAGGAGTTATCTTATGCAAGTGTTGATCGAATTTATTGCTAAAATTATTGCCCCTTGGCAACGTCAATTTATCAATTTTATCCGTATTGCCATTTTTATTGTTATGGCTTGGATTGGAGGCTTAAAAGCCTTCCAATACGAAGCGGACGGGATTGCACATTTCGTATCCAATAGCCCTTTTATGAGCTTTTTTTATAATAACAGCGACAAATACGCCCCAAATGAAAAAGGCGAAATGGTTAAAGAATATGTTTTGCACAAAAACCCTGAAGGGAAAATGGTTCAAAAAAATATTGAATGGCATAAACAAAACGGAACTTATACCTTCTCTTACGGATTGGGCATCGTGATTGTGTCTATCGGGATTTTAACACTAATGGGGATTTGGAATGCCAATATTGGGCTGATTGGCGGGCTATTGACCTTCGGAATGTCAATTGTTACGCTTTCGTTCTTGATTACCACCCCGGAAACTTGGGTACCTAATCTAGGGGGTGATTTTCCTACCCCTAATTACGGTTTCCCTTATTTATCTGCAGCAGGACGTTTGATCTTAAAAGATATTATTATGATGGCAGGTGGATTAACCGTTGCAGCAGAATGTGCAAATCGAATTCTACGTAAGAAAGCAGATGGACTTGCGTAAGAAAAACGAAAAATAGGGAGCGGTCTCCCTATTTTTCTTTACAGAGGTAAAAATGGATATTCTCGATCAGCTTATTAAATTTGCCCAAATATCCGGGAGTATTAATGTTCAATGTCAATTACAAGAAGCCTGGTATATTCGCCATGAATGGCAATCTTGCCACGGGATTGTGCATATTGTTTCACAAGGGCAAGGCTATTTACATATTGACGGAATTGAAAAAGCAATAAAGCTGAAAGCAAATGATGTGGTCTTTTTCCCCCACTCTCTCGGGCATACCTTAACACATCAACCAAACTACCATCACCCAACTCCAATAAATACCCAAACGAAGGGTGCTTTTACCTTAAAACAATGCGGCAATGCAAGACCTGATTTAAGTTTATTTTGTGCTAACTTTACTTATGATAAACAATCAGAATTATTTAATAATCTCCCTGAGATGATCTTATTAAATTTGCGGGACGCCTCTTTAAAACCGTTATTAGACATATTGCAGCGTGAAGCCGATGATTATCAAGCCGGTTCTGCCAATATTATCAATGCCTTACTCAGTGTATTGCTCACCCTGTTAATTCGCACCTATTTGCAACAAGATAATGCACAACTCAACGGCTCTCTAAAGGGATTACGAGATAAACGTCTTTATAGCGTGATATCGAATATCATCGCAAAACCGGAACAGGAATGGAAAATTGAAACACTTTGCCATATAGCGAATCTATCCAAAGCCCAACTTATAAGGTTGTTTAATCAGCAAATTGGGGTCAGCCCTTATAATTTTGTCAATAATATGAGATTGCAGAAAGCAGCGGAATTACTGAAACACTCTCAGCAATCCATACTTAGTGTCGCACTAAATTGTGGTTTTCAATCAGAAAGTAATTTTGGTAAAGCATTTAAAAAATATTATCAATTAACGCCGGGACAATACCGTAAAAAATAAAATAATTTTGTAAAAGTTTGTGCTGAAAACTAGACACTATCCCATTTTAGTGATACCTTACGCACCAATTTCAGGGGCTCAGCCCACCATTCATTAACTCAACTCTTAATTAATCTCAACGATTACTCATTATGCATTTAACAGAACTTAAAAATACGCCGGTTTCGGATCTTGTGAAGCTAGGCGAGGAGCAAATGGGCTTAGAAAATTTAGCCCGTTTGCGTAAACAAGACATTGTCTTTGCTATCTTAAAACAACACGCAAAAAGTGGTGAAGATATTTTTGGCGGTGGCGTGTTAGAAATTTTACCCGATGGCTTTGGCTTTTTGCGTTCTGCTGATAGTTCATACTTAGCCGGTCCTGACGATATTTATGTTTCCCCAAGCCAAATCCGTCGTTTCAACTTACAAACCGGTGACAAAATTGAAGGCAAAATTCGTCCACCCAAAGAAGGCGAACGCTATTTTGCCCTGCTTAAAGTCGATCAAGTCAATGACGACAAGCCTGAAGTTTCCCGCAGCAAAATTCTCTTTGAAAACTTAACACCGCTCCATGCCAATTCCCGTCTAAAAATGGAAAGAGGCAATGGTTCGACAGAAGATTTAACCGCCCGTATTTTGGATTTAGCCTCGCCTATTGGTAAAGGTCAGCGTGGTTTGATTGTCGCACCACCAAAGGCGGGTAAAACCATGCTCTTGCAAAATATTGCACAAAGCATCACCCATAACTATCCGGAATGTGAGCTCATTGTTCTGTTAATTGATGAGCGTCCGGAAGAAGTGACAGAAATGCAACGCTCGGTAAAAGGCGAAGTCATTGCCTCAACCTTTGATGAGCCGGCGGCTCGTCACGTTCAAGTCGCTGAAATGGTGATCGAAAAAGCCAAACGCTCTGTCGAACATAAAAAAGATGTGGTGATTTTGCTCGACTCAATCACACGTTTGGCTCGTGCTTACAATACTGTTACCCCGGCTTCCGGTAAAATCTTATCCGGTGGTGTGGATGCGAACGCATTACACCGCCCTAAACGTTTCTTCGGTGCAGCACGTAATGTAGAGGAAGGTGGCAGCTTAACGATTATTGCAACCGCACTTGTGGATACCGGCTCAAAAATGGACGAAGTGATTTTTGAAGAATTTAAAGGGACGGGTAATATGGAACTCCATCTTTCCCGTAAGATTGCTGAAAAACGTGTCTTCCCAGCGATTGACTTCAACCGTTCGGGTACGCGTAAAGAAGATCTCCTCACCACACCTGATGAACTACAAAAAATGTGGATTCTTCGCAAAATCCTTAACCCGATGGGTGAAGTGGAAGCAATGGAATGGCTCATTGATAAACTCGGCGTAGCCAAAACCAACGAAGAGTTTTTTGAAATTATGAAACGTTCATAAATGATATGCCAAGAGGCTTAAAATCAAAATCAAAATCAACATCAAAATAAATACAAAAGGGAAACACAATGTTTCCTTTTTTGTTAACAGAAATCCAGAGATAAAAAAGTGCGGTCAAAATTGACCGCACTTTTTCTTAAAACCGGAATTATGTAGCTGTTGCACAACACTGATTTTATATTTGTTTATAGAGACACACTGCGTATGTCGGTTATAAAAAACAATTTCAGTGGATTATCAAGCGGACGCACGCACTGCGTCCCTACCACTAAGGTTATTTAATTAATTTAGCGATTTTTACAAAATAAATTTATTATGCTTTATGGTATCTTCCATTGAGATTCCTTGTGCATTGGCTAAATAATAACGCTACCTTTAATTATTCCCCTTTCACAACTGAGATAGCGAGTTCATCCAAGGCTTGTGGGTTCGCAAAACTTGGTGCTTCAGTCATTAAACAAGCCGCTGCCGTCGTTTTCGGAAAGGCAATGACATCACGAATATTGTCCGTACCGGTTAATAACATCGTTAAACGATCTAATCCAAAAGCAAGACCGGCATGGGGTGGCGTACCAAATTTTAATGCCTCCAACAAGAAGCCGAATTTTTCACGTTGTTGCTCCTCATCAATACCTAAAATACGAAATACCGTTTGCTGCATTTTCTGATCGAAAATACGCACCGAGCCGCCGCCCACTTCATAACCGTTAATCACCATATCGTAAGCATTTGCAACAGCCTCCGTAGGTGTAGCTTCCAATTGCTCAGGTGTGAAATCTTTTGGTGAAGTAAACGGATGGTGCATTGCCGCGAGACGACCTTCATCATCACGTTCAAACATTGGGAAATCAATCACCCAAAGCGGTTGCCACTCATCTAAACGGGTTAATCCCAGATCACGACCAAGTTTTAAACGTAGTGCTCCCATCGCATCCGTTGTAATTTGCCACTTATCTGCACCGAAGAAAAGAATATCACCAGTTTGTGCACCTACACGTTCAAATAAGGCTTTTAATACGTCTTCATTTAGGAATTTCGCAATCGGACTTTGTACCCCTTCAAGCCCTGCATTTACATCATTCACTTTTAACCAAGCTAAACCCTTCGCCCCATAAATACCAACAAACTGGGTATATTCATCAATTTGTTTACGGGTAATTTCATTGCCGTTTGGCACTCGAATAACGGCAACCCGACCATTAGGATCATTTGCCGGACCTTGGAATACTTTGAAATCCACATCTTTCACAATATCAGCGACATCAACCATTTCTAATGGATTACGCAAATCCGGTTTATCCGAACCGAAACGTTGCATCGCTTCTTGCCATGTCATCACAGGGAATTTTCCTAAATCGATACCAATGGTATCCAACCACAAGCCATGCACCATGCGCTCCATAATGTCACGTACTTCTTGGGCTGTTAAAAAAGAGGTTTCCACATCAATTTGAGTGAATTCAGGTTGGCGATCTGCACGCAAGTCTTCATCACGGAAACATTTCACTATCTGATAATAGCGATCAAAACCGGACATCATCAGCAACTGTTTGAAAAGCTGTGGAGATTGAGGTAAAGCATAGAACTTGCCTTTATGTACACGACTTGGTACAAGATAATCGCGCGCACCCTCTGGTGTTGCCTTGGTCAGCATTGGGGTTTCAATATCCAAGAAACCGTTATCATCCATAAAACGACGCACAAAACTGGTAATTTTCGCTCGGTTTTTCAAACGCTGCGCCATTTCCGGACGACGTAAATCAAGATAACGATATTTTAAGCGTTGTTCTTCTGTATTATTCTGATTGAAATCAAGTGGCAATACCTCAGAGGCATTATAAATACGCAATGCCTTTGCCAGAATCTCCACTTCACCCGTTGCCATATTTTTGTTGATTTGATTCTCCGGGCGGGACAGAACTTCCCCTTTAATTTGAATACAAAATTCGTTACGCAAACTTGCCGCAGCAGTTAATGCTTCTTGATATTTCGGGTCAAAGCACACTTGCACAATACCCTCACGATCACGCATATCAATAAAAATTAAGCCACCTAAATCACGGCGTCGATGAACCCAACCACTTAGTGTTACTTCTTGTCCGATGTTGTTACGGTTTAACGATCCGCAATAATGTGTACGCATCATACTCTTGTTCCTTAAATATTCTGTAAAAGTGGAAAATATCGCCGAATTATACGGAAAAAGCCATTCATTTTAAATCAGAAACAGAAATTTATTTGACCCACTGAAAACTTTCCCTAAAATAACCGCACTTTTAACCGAGGGGACGTGATATTAAAAACTGTGCTTGCATAAAATGTCGTATCTTATTACCCGCCTCTCCAATAAATAGCATATAAATCATGAAAGACACCCTCTTTTCTACGCCAATCGAAAAACTTGGCGATTTCACTTTTGATGAAAACGTTGCAGAAGTATTTCCTGACATGATCCAACGTTCTATACCGGGCTATACAAATATCATTACCGCCATTGGCATGTTAGCAGAACGCTTTGTTACGCCGAATAGTCAAGTTTATGATCTCGGCTGCTCACGTGGTGCTGCGACACTTTCAGCACGAAGAAATATCCATCAACCTGACGTCAAAATTATTGCTATTGATAATTCTCAACCTATGGTTGAGCGTTGCCGCCAGCACATTGCAGCCTACCACAGTGATATTCCCGTGGAAATTTTGTGTGAGGATATTCGCCATGTTGAAATCAAAAATGCCTCTATGGTGATTTTAAACTTCACTTTACAATTTTTGCCACCTGAAGATCGTATGGCGTTACTCACAAGAATTTACCACGGACTAAACCCTAATGGCGTTTTGGTCCTTTCTGAAAAATTCTGCTTTGAAAATGAAAAAGTCGATCATTTACTGATCGATCTCCATCATCAGTTCAAGCGAGCCAACGGTTATAGCGAACTTGAAGTCAGCCAAAAGCGTACTGCGTTAGAAAATGTGATGAGAACAGACAGCATTGAAACCCACAAAGTGCGGTTAAAAAATATCGGATTTTCTCAGGTAGAACTCTGGTTTCAATGTTTTAATTTTGGCTCAATGGTAGCCGTCAAATAACAAAATAAAAAAGCGCTCAATTCACATGGTTTTAAAAAATGAGCGCTTTTTATAAAAAACTAAGAATTAGTTTGAGCCACTTGGTTTATGAAATAAGGTGAATGCAATAAAGAGGAATCCTAAGAAACAAGACACAATGAGTGCATAAAATCCCCCATCCCATCCAAACAAATCAACCAGTTTACCCATCACATAACCCGCACTCGCCGATCCCAATAAATAACCAAACAAGCCGGTTAAACCTGTTGCCGTCCCCGTTGCAATACGTGGCACTAAATCAGCGGCTTGTAACCCAATCATCATAACCGGGCCATAAATTAAGAAACCAATCGCAACGAGACAAATATTATCCACAAATGGATTACCTGCCGGATTTTTCCAGTAAACAATAATAGCGATGAATACCCCGGTTAGAAACAATAACATTGGTGGGGCACGATGACCTTTGAAGACTTTATCACTTAAATAACCACTGGTTAACATACCGAAAATCCCGGCATATTCATATAAGAAATATGCCCAACTCTGCTTATCAACCGAAAAATGTTTCACTTCTTTTAGGTAAGTTGGTGCCCAATCAATAATGCCGTAACGAATGAAATAGACAAAAACGTTAGCAATAGCAATTGCCCATAAGAATTTGTTATTAATGATATATTTTTCGAAAATATCTTTAGAGGAAAGTGTATGTGCAGATTCAACATGTTGTACGATTTTTTCGCCTTTCCATTCATCCACAGGTGGTAGCCCCTGAGATTCCGGTGTATCCCGCATCAGCCAAAACATAATAAAAGCCAACACAATAGCAATTAATGCCGGCAAATAAAATAAAGATTGCCATGTACCAAAAATCGCTAAACCTAGGATCGCTAAAGGCCCAATTAAACCACCACCTAAATTATGGGAGACATTCCACCAACTCCACCAAACACCCCGCTCGGATATGGAGAACCAATTCGTCATGGTTTTTGCACCCGGGGGATATCCCATTCCCTGAAACCAGCCATTAAAGGCGGCTAAAATAATCATCAATGGAATAGAGGCTAATACTCCGGGCACTAATCCAAAAATTAAGCTCACTGCGGCCGAGCCAAGCAAACCTATCGTAATAAAATATTTTGGATTACTTCGATCAGACACATTCCCCATAATGAACTTACTAAAGCCATAAGCAAGAGATAATGCCACACCAACAGTCCCTAAATCCGCTTTAGTAAAACCATATTCATCAATTAAATAAGGTATCGCCAGAGAAAAGTTTTTACGAATAAGATAATATGCAGCATAACCGATGAACACGCCGGCAAAAACCTGCCAACGTAATTTTTTATACGCCGCATCGGTTTTAGAACGATCCATTCGTGGTGCCGGTGGAGAGGCTTTTAAAAAAGAAAACATATCAAACTCCCTGTATAAAATCTAAACACGCTCATTGAAATAGAATATAAACGTTTCGTTACAAAAACATTCAAGTAAAATCTCAACAACCCAAGTAAAGTATAACCCTCATATCAGACTCCAATTTTATTTTAAATCAAACAATGTTGGATTTTTTCCAACGGGCTTGATAAATTGAAACCTTTCACCACTTTTACTGATTTATAGTTTGATCTATGGCATAATTTTACTTCGTTTCCTCACATTATTTATAAAGGACAAACCCATGCGAATTTTACATACGATGTTACGTGTGGGCGATTTAGATCGCTCAATTAAATTTTATCAAGAGGTTTTGGGCATGCGTTTATTACGTACCAGCGAAAACCCTGAATACAAATACTCTTTAGCCTTTCTCGGTTACGATGATGAAGATAAATCCTCAGTCATTGAACTGACTTATAATTGGGGAGTGACAGAATATGATCTCGGCACAGCATATGGCCATATTGCTATCGGGGTAGATGATATTTATACCACCTGTGAAGCTGTTCGTACTATGGGTGGAAAAGTCACCCGTGAACCCGGTCCGGTAAAAGGCGGTAGTACGGTGATAGCCTTTGTAGAAGATCCTAACGGTTATAAAATCGAATTTATTGAAAATAAAAGTGCAAAAGCCGGGCTCGGCAATTAAAAGTGCGGTCAGTTTCCGCAAGGTTTTAATAACGTAGCGTTGTCTACGTTATTTTATTTTTTTAGGATACGATTATGTCCGATTCTCAAATTCCTTATCATCATCAATTAAAAAATCGCTTCAGAGGCTATTTCCCTGTCATTATTGATGTGGAAACGGCTGGTTTTGAGGCTAAAAAAGATGCGCTATTAGAACTGGCGGCTATTACGCTAAAAATGGATGAAAATGGCTATTTACAGCCCGATCAAAAATGTCATTTTCATATCGAACCTTTTGAAGGGGCAAATATCAACCCCGAATCATTGAAATTCAATGGCATTGATATTCACAATCCATTACGCGGTGCAGTATCCGAATTAGAAGCGATCACTGCGTTATTCCAAATGGTACGCCGTGGGCAAAAAGAAGCAGATTGTCAGCGTTCTATTATCGTGGCACATAATGCAGCTTTCGATCAAAGTTTTGTCATGGCTGCAGCGGAGCGTACCGGCGTCAAACGCAACCCATTTCATCCCTTTGGAATGTTTGATACTGCAAGTCTGGCAGGATTAATGTTCGGACAAACGGTTCTCGTGAAAGCCTGCCAAGCCGCAAACATTCCTTTCGACGGCAAACAAGCTCATTCTGCGCTCTATGACACTGAACGTACCGCGGAATTGTTCTGTTATATGGTAAATCATTTAAAAGATCTTGGTGGATTTCCCCACTTAAATAGAGCGGAAAACGAAAAAACGAAGGAAAAATCAACCGCACTTTAAATTTTTCCAAAAGAGGGGTTGCAATCGTTTTCGTTTTCCAGTAGTTTAAAAGACAATTCTTACTTGGAGATTTAAATATGAACATTATCCGCCATCATCACCATTTCACTGAATAATCTTTCAGGTATGTGGCGTGCTTGGAAGACATCTTCCGAGCCAAATAGGATAGTGAAAAATCTTACCCCTCGGAAGGCAACTTTCGAGGGGTTTCTTTTATCATACAGGAGTAAATTAACGATGCGACATTATCCCTTTTGTTTCTTGAACGTTTCCCCCTATTCACACATTAATCTATAAGGAAAAAACACAATGTTATCAAACCCCGTTGTTATCTCAATAATTGTGCTACTTGCACTTAGTCTGCTACGTATCAATGTTGTAATCGCTCTCGTGATCGCTGCACTCACCGCCGGTTTATTCGGTGATCTTGGTTTAACAAAAACCATCGAAACCTTCACCGGAGGATTAGGTGGTGGTGCTGAAGTTGCCATGAATTATGCCATGCTTGGCGCCTTTGCTATCGCAATCTCGAAATCAGGCATCACTGATTTACTCGCCTATAAAATCATCAAAAAAATTAATAAAACGCCAACAGGCAACAATCTGGCTTGGTTTAAGTATTTAATTTTTGCAATATTGGCTCTATTTGCGATTTCATCTCAAAACCTATTACCGGTACATATTGCCTTTATTCCTATTATTATCCCGCCACTATTATCAATCTTTAATCGTCTAAAAATTGATCGCCGAGCAGTGGCATGTGTACTCACCTTTGGTTTAACCGCTACCTATATGCTTTTACCGGTGGGCTTTGGTAAAATCTTTATTGAAAGTATTTTGGTGAAAAATATCAATCAAGCAGGAGCATCGCTCGGCTTACAAACTGATGTCGCCCAAGTTTCACTGGCAATGTTACTACCGGTCGCCGGCATGATCTTGGGGCTATTAACAGCAGTCTTCATCACTTATCGCAAACCTCGTGAATATAATGTAGCTATTGAAGAACCGACTACCAAGGAAATTGAAGCGCATATTGCGAATATTCAACCAAAACACATCACGACAAGTTTAATTGCTATTGTCGCAACCTTCGCAACACAATTAGTCACCAGCTCAACAATCATTGGTGGCTTGATCGGTTTGGTTATTTTCGCTGTATTTGGTATCTTCAAACTCAAAGAAAGTAATGATATCTTCCAACAAGGCTTGCGTTTAATGGCGATGATTGGATTTGTGATGATTGCTGCTTCAGGATTTGCTAACGTCATTAATGCCACCACAGGTGTGACAGATTTAGTGCAAAACCTTAGTAATGGTGCAATTCAAAGTAAGGGCTTGGCCGCATTTTTGATGTTACTTGTTGGTTTGCTCATCACCATGGGAATAGGCTCTTCTTTCTCAACGGTTCCTATTATTACCTCAATTTATGTGCCACTTTGCTTATCCTTTGGCTTCTCTCCATTAGCGACGGTCTCTATTGTAGGGGTTGCCGCCGCATTAGGTGACGCAGGATCGCCTGCCTCTGACTCGACATTAGGGCCAACATCAGGTTTAAATATGGATGGTAAACACGACCACATTTGGGATTCTGTTGTACCTACGTTCATTCACTACAATATTCCACTCATTATCTTCGGCTGGATTGCCGCAATGTACCTTTAACGATTATAATCCCCCCCTCAGGGGGATTTTTTATGCGCATTCAACAACTCATCAACACGCTAGAACAAAAGGTTCAACAGCTCCAACAAATCTATTCATCACGACAAGAAGAAAAAATTTTCACTAAATTTGACCGCACTTTATTTAGCGAAAATGGACAAACTACTGCATTTTATTTTGCTGAAATTGAGACAACCTTAAAAAAAATAAAATCCCTTTATTCAACTGATGTTGATCACTACAAGTTCATTACCGAGCATTTACTCAAACAATGTCGCGCACTATCTGAGGCGCTAAATCGAAAACAACATCAACCTATTTCACCAAAACCTAAAACATCCCCGGTAAAAAAAGCACATCACGATGTTCACAAACTGCCACCACGTGAACGTTTAGAAAAATATTATGAGGCTCTCGAACAGCTGAACAATTTATACCTACAGCAGAAAGATCTGATAAGTATTGAAAAAAATCCTGAAGAACAAAAAAAAATAATAAGATTAGCAGAGGGGTATAAATACCGCCGTCAAAAATGCCAAGAAGCAATTGATCTATTAGAGGAGTATTTAGCTTTTAAAGAAGAGCAAGAAATTAAAAATAACTCAGAAAAATAACCGTCACCAACCACTGTATTCCACTGAAAACTATTGATAATGAAAAAGCAAAATCCCCTAACTTTTGATTAGGGGATCTTAAAAATTTAATGGCGGAGGAAGTGAGATTCGAACTCACGGAGGGCGTAAACCCTCGCCGGTTTTCAAGACCGGTGCCTTCAACCACTCGACCATTCCTCCGTGATTTAAGCGAGGTGAATAATACGTTTTTTACCTAACCTCGTCAAGAGTAAAAAAACAATATTTTTTCGAATGATTAATTTTACCTCAATTTTAGATGAAAAAATTGGCACATTACTGTGCCAATCTTATTTTTCTTATTCAATCTTCGCTTGGGTTGGCTCAGAATAGACATGACTAATCGCACTATGATGACCGGCAGAACCTTTACCATAAAAATAATAGCGAGATTCCATCCATTCAATAATAGCAAAAGGTTTGCCCATTTCCTCACTTGCTTTTGCGAGTGTCATTTCCGCTTTTGTATGAACAACAGAAGAAACTGTCCCTAAGCGACCGTCAAATGTATAAGTGCGGGCAAATTCTACGGTATTTCCTATCTCCGGCTTTTCAGGCTGCATTAATACCACAGAGGGTTCGTCATTTTGAGCGTTATCTTTAGCGTGAAGACGTTCTAATGACTCTTGGACTTTTTTCTGTACTGATTCATTTGCCGGTTGTGTAATGAAGTCCAATGCAGGTTTAATTTCCACAGGACTCTCCTCAATCACAATGCCGGTAGCCGGTGTAATAAACCCTTTCTTGGTTTTCTCTTGCTCAAGCAATTCATCGACGGATAAGAATTGATTCTCTTTAGGAGAGGGGGCATTTACCGTTGAATAATCCATCCATACCTTACCACTTGCTAATTCAGGTGAAACAACTGCTGCAAACAATGGCATTGGAGATTTAGCTTCATAACGACGACGGCGTTGATTATTTGCGACACGTAGATGACGTGGCATACGGCGTTGACGTTCTTGACGTTCCTGATGAGGTTGTTTTTCTTCAGTCGCTGTTTGAACCATTTCAACACTTGGCTCATTATCATCTATTCGTACACGTTTATTTAAATCGCGACGTTGACGACGTTGTACAACAGTTTGCTCCGTTTTCTCTTCCGGTTTATTCTCTAAAACAGGAGGCAAATTGACCGCACTTTCAATAATACTTTCATCCACAGTATTATTTCGACGAGAACGACGTTGGTTACGCTCACGCGTTAAACGCACATTATCCTCTTCAAATTTTGGCGTATCATTATTTTCCACTTTGGTGCGACGTGTCACACGCTGTTCTTGTGGCCGGCGCGGGGTTCGATTATGACGAGCGCGATTATTTTTGCTTTTATTTTTTTCTTCCTCTATATTCTCAGAAGTAAATAAGCGTTTAATTTTAGCCATAAATTTTGCAAGTAACGATGGCTCTTTTGATTTACGCTCTAACGGTGTTGGAGCAGCCTCCGAAATAGAAAGTGATACAGCCGCACTTTCTACCGCTACTTGCTCTTGCACCACAGTGGTATCAGAATTTCGAGACGTTAAAGCTTCGTCTCCCGTATCATCTTGCAAACAATGAATTTTCGCTAAATTGTAGCTAAGTTCATTCACTTCTTCTCCATCGCGGACGCGAAATACGCTGAAATGAGGCGTTTCCATCGCTTCATTTGGCACCACGATCACATCAACACTATGACGCTTTTCAATACTACTGATAGCTTTACGTTTCTCATTTAAAAGGTAAGAGGCAATTTGCACCGGCACAATCGTATGAACTTGCTTGGTATTTTCTTTTAGCGCTTCTTCTTCAATTAAACGTAAAATTGACAAAGACAGAGATTCATTATCTCGGACTTTCCCCGTGCCCTGACAACGAGGGCAAATATGATGAGAGGATTCCCCCAATGATGGGCTTAAACGTTGACGGGACATCTCCAATAAACCGAAACGAGAAATTCGACTAATTTGAATCCGAGCACGGTCTTGGCGTACCGCATCACGTATACGATTTTCCACCTCTCTTTGGTGGCGAACCGGTGTCATATCAATAAAGTCAATAACGACCAGTCCCCCTAAATCACGCAAACGCAATTGACGAGCAATTTCATCTGCTGCTTCAAGATTAGTATTAAGTGCCGTTTCTTCAATATCACCACCCCGGGTCGAACGAGCCGAGTTAATATCGATCGCAGTTAAAGCTTCTGTGACATCAATCACAATAGAACCACCGGATGGTAAACGCACTTCACGTTGGAATGCCGATTCAATTTGAGATTCAATCTGATAATGGCTAAAAAGTGGCACCTCACCCTGATAGAGTTTCACCCGATTGATAAAATCCGGACGAACCAATTTGATATGGGCTTTTGCCTTTTCAAAAATTTTCGGACTATCAATTAAAATCTCACCAATATCTCTGCGTAAATAATCACGAATCGCACGAACAATCACATCACTTTCTTGATGAATTAAGAAAGGTGCCGGTCGACTTTGTGATGCTTGTTTAATTGCTTCCCAATGGTGTAGCAATACTTTTAAGTCCCATTGCAGTTCCTCCGGTGATTTACCAACCCCTGCGGTACGTACAATCAACCCCACACCTTCCGGCACCACTAAAGAACTTAATGCCTCTTTTAGTTCAGTACGTTCATCACCTTCAATACGACGGGAAATACCACCGGCACGTGGATTATTTGGCATAATCACCAAATAACTTCCAGCAAGGGAAACAAAGGTTGTGAGCGCCGCACCTTTATTACCGCGCTCTTCCTTATTCACTTGAACAATAATTTCTTGTCCTTCACTCAAAATATCACGAATATTTGGACGCCCCTGGAAAACATAATCTGCCGGAAAATATTCACGGGCAATTTCTTTTAAAGGTAAAAAACCGTGACGTTCTGCACCATAATCGACAAATGCCGCTTCAAGACTCGGTTCCACTCGGGTAATTTTTCCTTTGTAGATATTCGCTTTTTTCTGTTCATGACCCGGACTTTCGATGTCCAAATCAAAAAGGCGTTGTCCATCAACAAGCGCCACCCGCAACTCTTCTTTTTGAGTTGCATTAATTAACATTCTTTTCATTGTCAATTCTCTTTCTTAAATTTTAAAAGGTACCTCAAAATAAACCGCACTTTGCTTCGTTATCGACCTCGTGTTTCTCGCGCCAGTCAATCTCACGATTGTATGTTGCTGGGTGCATTGATAACGTTATGAAACAATAAAAGGACTGTTTTATAAAACAACGCGATATTTCTTCACGCGCTGCAAGCGGCACATTTATTTAGAGAAAAAATGCTGATTATCAATGTCTTATGCCAAATGCTGCATTGAATTGCCATCAACAAAACTTGTCATTTTCTACACGGAATTTTATGCGTAAAAGGACGCCCTATTATCCATAGAAACCAATAAATTAGCAAGGTGAGAATTACCCTCAATAAGTCTTTTATGATATGATTCGCACCAATTTTAGAAAGGTGAAAAAATGACAGAACAGAAAGAAAACATCATCAATGCCTCTGTAAAAATACTCACAATCAGTGAAGATGAAGCCGGTCAGCGCATAGATAATTATTTGTTGTCGAAACTCAAAGGTGTACCAAAAAGTTTGATTTATCGCATCGTTCGCAAAGGTGAAGTGAGAGTGAATAAAGGACGCATTAAGCCTGAGTATAAATTACAAACGAATGATGTGGTGCGCATACCGCCTGTGCGCACCACAGAAAAAAATAACGCACCGGTATCGAAAAACTTAAATAAAGTTGCGGATCTTGAATATAAAATTTTGTTTGAGGATGATTGTTTAATTGTGCTAAATAAACCTTCCGGTATTGCTGTACACGGGGGAAGCGGGTTAAATTTTGGTGTAATTGAAGCATTACGTGCATTACGTCCGGAGACCCGTTTTTTAGAGTTAGTACATCGTTTAGATCGGGATACATCCGGTATTCTGCTTATCGCGAAAAAGCGTTCGGCACTACGAAATCTACACGAACAACTTCGTCTGAAAACAATACAGAAAGATTATTTGGCTTTGGTGCGTGGACAATGGCAGTCCCATATAAAAATAGTGAAAGCGCCACTATTAAAAAATGAACTTTCTAGTGGCGAACGTATTGTACGAGTCAATGAACAAGGTAAACCTTCTGAAACCCGTTTTTCTATTGAAGAACGTTATCCGAATGCCACATTAATAAAAGCGTCACCGATCACCGGGCGAACCCATCAAATTCGTGTCCACACCCAATACATGGGGCATCCAATTGCACTAGACGATAAATATGGTGATAAAGATTTTGATGAAAAAATGAAAACTCTTGGCTTAAATCGTTTATTTTTGCACGCTTTCTCTATTCGTTTTGAACACCCAAAAACAAATGAAACATTGCGGATAAACGCCCCTCTTGATGAAAAGATGAAGACAATACTGAAAAAGTTAAGGGAAAGCAAATAGACAAATTTAACATTTATTGCTATATTGGCGCGGAGACAGCAGGTTTCTATCAACATTTTCATAATAACGACAACAAAAAGGATAGCAAAATGGCAAAAGGACAATCTTTACAAGATCCTTACTTGAATGCATTACGTCGCGAACGTATTCCCGTGTCAATTTATCTTGTCAATGGGATTAAATTGCAAGGTCAAATTGAATCATTCGATCAATTTGTGATTCTATTAAAAAATACTGTTAATCAAATGGTATATAAACACGCAATTTCTACTGTGGTTCCTGCCCGTTCCGTTTCCCATCACAATAATAACCACCATAATGTACAAGCGACAGAAGTTGTAGAAACAACTGAAACAAAAACGGAATAGTCGGTTGAAAGCTATTTGATATCATGTAGCAAATATACAAGCCGTGGAATTTGAACGACATATAGGGACACACCGTGTCCCTCAAGTAGCTTGGAAATCTACTCTATGTTACAGTTTCATAATAAAGTGCGGTTGAGTTTTGCTTTAAATTTTAGTTGCACACTCTTATTGTTAATGAACCAGCCTATTTTTCGATAATGTTCACGATTATCAACCTTCCTCGTTGTCATGAGAAAAATAATACACTGACAGGCTTTAATAAATTTTTGTGCTAACTTCACAAATTTACAAAAAGTCTTCCCTTATAACTAGACATTCATAAAAGATTTTGATATTTTCTCGCCACTCATATTTGGAGAGTTTGCCCAAAAGGATTTCATAATGAAAAAAATTTCAATGATTTTAACCGCACTTTTTTCAGCGGTATCACTTTCTGTCTTTGCTACGCCACAAAAAATAAGCACCTCCCTACCAAAACAATGTGTACAATTATTTAAAGAGACCGAGAGCTTAATCGCTCAAGCAGAAAAACAGCCGGGTACACATACTCAAGTAAACAAAATAAAAAGCAAGTTAAACCAAAGTAAAAAACAAATTCTCGAAATGGAGCTTGCTACACAGTTAAAAAGTTGTGATATTGGTTTAGCCCGATTAACCAATATGAAAAACTATTCTGAATAACATCACCCACTTCCATATTAATAGAAAAGGCTTATCAATTATTTGGTAAGCCTTTTCTTATCTAGTCGGTTAATTTTTGTATGCCAAAATGACGGTAGGTTTGTGAAGTAGCAATGCGCCCACGTGGTGTACGTTGTAAAAACCCCTGCTGAATCAAATAGGGTTCTAATACATCTTCAATGGTATCACGCTCTTCACCAATGGCCGCGGCGAGATTATCTAATCCAACCGGTCCGCCATCAAAACGTTCGATGACTGCTGAAAGCAATTTTCGATCGAGATAATCAAAACCAGCATCATCCACATCTAGCATTAAAAGTGCCTGTTTCGCAATATCCACAGAAATCACACCATTATTACGCACATCCGCATAATCTCGAACTCGGCGTAACAGGCGATTTGCAATACGCGGGGTACCACGTGAACGACGTGCAATTTCAAACGCGGCTTCTTTTTCTAATTCAAGGTTCAGACATGCTGCACTGCGTGCCACAATAGAGGTTAAATCATCAACGGAATAAAATTCTAAGCGCTGCACAATGCCAAAGCGATCACGTAAAGGAGAGGTTAAAGAACCTGCTCTGGTGGTAGCACCAACCAATGTGAAAGGGGGGAGATCTAATTTAATTGAACGAGCCGCCGGCCCTTCGCCGATCATAATATCCAACTGGTAATCTTCCATAGCAGGATAAAGTACTTCTTCTATAGCCGGAGAAAGGCGATGAATTTCATCAATAAACAGCACATCATGAGGTTCAAGGTTCGTTAGCATTGCCGCTAAATCCCCAGCTTTTTCCAATACAGGGCCGGAAGTCGTCCTAATATTTACTCCCATTTCATTGGCCACAATATTCGCAAGTGTTGTTTTCCCTAACCCTGGAGGACCAAAAATCAATAAGTGGTCCAGTGCATCCTGACGCAGTTTGGCAGCTTTAATGAAAATATCCATCTGCTCACGCACTTGAGGTTGCCCCACATAATCTGCCAATAATTTTGGACGAATAGCACGATCCTGAATATCCTCGTCAAATTTAGCCTGACCACTAATAATTCTATCTGTTTCAATCATGACTCAACTCTTATTATAATGCGGCTTTTAGGGCGTCCCGAATAAGCTGTTCACTCGTTAATTCCGGTTTTGCAACACGTTTTACCATTTTCTCTGCATCCATTGGTTTATACCCAAGCGCAATCAATGCAGAAACCGCTTCATCTGCCGAATTTTCTTGTGCAGAAAATGAGGAGGATTCGGTTGGGATATGGGAGCTTTCTACAAAGAAATCACTTTGTTTCACACCTTTGAATTTCCCTTTTAATTCCACAAGTAAACGCTCTGCGGTTTTCTTCCCGACCCCCGGAATTTTAGTAAGTTTAGAAAGTTCTTCACGCTCAATCGCATAAATAAATTGATCAACAGACATTGCGGAAAGAATCGCCAATGCTAATTTAGGCCCAACACCATTGGTTTTAATCAGTTCACGGAATAAAGTGCGGTCAGTTTTTTGGGCAAATCCAAAAAGCAAATGCGCATCTTCACGTACAACAAGATGGGTAAATAAGGTGATTTCTTGCCCGATTTCCGGCAAATTATAGAAACTTGTCATCGGCAAAAGCAATTCATAGCCCACGCCTTGAACATCAAGTAGAATTTCAGGAGGTTGTTTCTCTAACAGAACGCCTTGCAAACGACCAATCATAATTCATCCATAACACGTAAATTTTGTGCGTAGAATAAAATAAAACTGGACGAACATCCAGTTAAATTTTTAATCTAAAGCGACCTCGGCTATATCGAGCCTTCAAAAGTGCGGTCATTTTTTCCTGTGTTTCTGTTATTTTGACAGAACTTGCAATATGCAACGAATGTTGTATTGAATGCGCATGAGTAATCGCAATCGCTAAGGCATCGGCTGAATCAGCCTGAGGTTTATCGGATAATTTCAAAATACGGGTTACCATCTCTTGAACTTGAATTTTATCTGCAGAACCAATACCCACGACAGTTTGTTTCACCAAGCGTGCGGCATATTCAAACACGGGTAAATCTTGGTTTACCGCTGCCACAATTGCTGTCCCTCGAGCCTGTCCCAGTTTTAATGCAGAATCTGCATTTTTCGCCATAAAAACCTGTTCAATAGCGAACATATCCGGCTGAAATTGAGTGATAATTTCCGTCACCCCCGCATAAATGCGTTTTAATCGGGTAGGGAGATCCTCCACTTGTGTACGAATCACTCCACTGCCTAAGTATTCTAAATGGCGACCGGTTTGGCGAATCACCCCATAGCCGGTCACTCGTGAACCGGGATCGATGCCTAAAATAATACTCATATTTTCCATAAAAAATGGGTAGGAAATCTACCCATTTATCACGTCATTAAAGTTGTGCAGCAACTTCGTCACTAATTTCACCATTGTGATACACATTTTGTACATCATCACAATCTTCCAGCATTTCGATTAAACGTAGAAGTTTCGGTGCGGTTTCAAGATCAAGCGCAACGGTTGTGGAAGGAATCATGGTGACTTCCGCTTCTTGAATTTTAAAACCGGCTTTTTCAATATTATCGCGCACATTACCTAATTCTTCCCAAGCTGTGTAGATTTCAAATGAACCATCATCTTGTGGTTGAATATCATCTGCACCGGCTTCAATTGCAGCTTCTGTTAAGGTATCCTCATCGCCTTCTGCAATTAAAATTAATCCTTTTTTGCTAAACAGATAACCTACAGAACCTTCCGTTCCTAAATTTCCACCACACTTCGTAAAGCTAGGGCGAACTTGTGAAATGGTACGGTTTGCATTATCACTTAAGCATTCTACCATCACGGCTGTACCACCCGGCCCATAACCTTCGTAAACTTTCGTCTCCATGTTAGTGTCATCGCCACCACCTACACCACGATCAATCGCACGATTAATGGTATCGCGCGTCATATTATTACTTAGTGCCTTATCGACTGCGGCACGTAAACGCGGGTTGGCACTAACATCGCCGCCACCTAATTTTGCTGCTGTCACCAATTCACGAATTAATTTTGTAAAAATTTTACCACGCTGTGCATCTTGCGCTGCTTTGCGGTGCTTAATATTAGCCCACTTACTATGACCTGCCATTTGATTTCCTTCTATTTTCTAATCTTGGGTGAATATCACCTATTATCGGCATCAGATTCTGCCCTTTTTTATTCACCTAAATATGTTTTCATTGCCACTGCATTATTCGGCGATTTCGTCATTCGTATCGCCTCGTCCACGGGCACCCATTTAAAATCTAAATGTTCCGTTAATTGAGGAATAAATTCCTCTTTCACAGCACACAAAAACCAATGCTCGCGACAGTGAGTCACGTTCGGTGCGTATTTATAGCGGAAATGCGGAAAAATTTCAAATTCTACACACCGATTACAATCAAAAAGTGCAGTGGAATTCGCTGAAATTTTTAACCGCACTTCCTCCCAAAGCTCCCGTCTTGCAGTATCTCTTGGTGTTTCATCTTTTTCGATTGTTCCCGTCACCGATTGCCAAAAATCTGGATCATCGCAACGTTGAAGCATTAAAACACGTTTGGAATTTTTACAATAAACCACCACAAGAACGGATTGATTATTTTTATAAGTCATTGCCCACTCACTTTATTTACTGTTTATAGCGAAAGGTATTCATAAATTATTTTCCATAATAGACATCGCATCTTACCTATTTTGAAATAAAGTGCGAACTTAGGCGACTAGATTTTCTTCGCTTTGCTAAGCCTTTATTTTATTTATATTATCGGCAAAAATTTCGACAAGCCCTAGTCCTTAACTTGATTCGATGGTAGAATTCCGCATTTTTATGGGTAAGGAAAAACAATGTCATTAGTTAAGTTTATCATAGATACCTTAGATGATTTAAAAGGCACTGATATTGTGCATTTTGATGTGCGTGGAAAATCATCAATCACAGAAAATATGGTGATCTGCACAGGAACATCCAGCCGCCAGGTCTCCGCAATGGCAGATAATTTAATTGCTGAATGCAAAAAAGCCGGCGTAGAAACCTTTGGTGAAGAGGGGAAGAATACTGCTGATTGGATTGTGGTCGATTTGGGACAAACTATCGTTCATATTATGCAACGAGATGCCCGAGAACTCTACCAATTAGAAAAACTTTGGGCATAAGTGCGACCATAACAGCGTTAAATTTAACTGTACTTGATCAAAAGGAACATCAGTGAAAATCACACTAATTGCTGTCGGAACCAAAATGCCGGCTTGGGTCACAACCGGATTTGAGGAATATCAACGCCGTTTTCCTAAAGATATGCCTTTTGAGTTGATTGAGATACCAGCTGGGAAACGGGGAAAAAATGCGGATATTAAACGTATTTTAGAGCAAGAGGGAAAGGCAATGTTAGCGGCTTGTGGAAAAAGCAAAATCGTAACCCTTGATATTCCCGGTAAGCCTTGGACCACTCCCCAACTCGCAGAACAATTGGAATCTTGGAAAAATGATGGGCGTGATGTGTGCTTACTCATTGGTGGACCAGAAGGGCTTTCAACGGAATGTAAGTTAGCGGCAGAGCAAAGTTGGTCGCTTTCCCCTTTGACCTTACCTCATCCGCTTGTTCGAGTGGTTGTCACAGAAAGTTTATATCGTGCGTGGTCGCTCACAACGAATCATCCCTATCATCGAGAATAAAAGCGCGGTCAATTTTAGATGAATTTTAAGAAATTCTTCTCATCTCCTACAAATGATCCGATTCGTGATAAAAAAGCGGAACGGAATCTTTTTGTACGCCGAACTTTAGTCGCATTTATCGGTATTCTCGCACTTACGGGCGTGCTATTTACCAATATCTATCACCTTCAAGTGGTTAATTTTGATACTTACCAAACTCGCTCCAACGGCAATCGAATCAAACTTTTACCTGTTCCCCCTACTCGTGGGTTAATTTACGACCGCTACGGTGAGCTTTTAGCAGAAAATCTCACTTTTTTTGGGTTGTATATCGTGCCTGAAAAAACGGAAAATTTAGACCGCACTTTTGATGAGCTTCGCTATATTATTGGCTTAACGGATGAAGATATCGACAATTTTAAAAAAGAGCGTCGCAGAGGCTCCCGCTACACCTCTATCATGCTTAAACCGAATTTAACAGAAGAGCAAATTGCTCGTTTTGCCGTGAATCAGTACCAATTTCCAAGTCTTGAAGTTCGCCCCTATTTTAAACGTAACTATTTATATGGCGATGTCATGACACATATTCTCGGTTATGTCGGGAAAATTAATGACAAAGATGTTGAGAAGCTAAAAAAGAACGAAAAATTTGCTAATTACGCCGGCTCTCATGATATGGGAAAATTGGGAATTGAACGTTACTATGAAGATCAATTACACGGTACAACCGGTTTTGAAGAAGTTGAAATTAATAATCGTGGTAAAGTGATTCGTAAATTACGCGAACAGCCGGCTGTTGCAGGAAAAAGTATTCACCTAACCATTGATCTCGCACTTCAACGTTACATTACCGATTTACTGAGTGGACAAAAAGGAGCCGTTGTGGTTCTTGATCCCAAAGATAGTAGTGTGTTAGCCATGGTTTCAACACCAAGTTACGATAATAATTTATTTGTAGACGGCATTTCTAGTGCCGATTATAAACGTTTATTAGAAGATCCCGCCCGTCCGCTTTATAGTCGGGCAACACAAGGGGTATATCCTCCTGCTTCAACGGTAAAACCATTTATTGCTGTCGCAGCACAAACGGAAAATGTGATTACTCAACATACGACGATTTTCGACCCCGGTTACTGGATGTTACCCAACACCACAAAACGCTTTCGTGACTGGAAAAAATCAGGTCATGGCTACACAGATTTAAACAAGGCAATTACCGAATCCTCTGATACCTACTTCTACCAAGTTGCTTATAATCTAGGGATAGATCGCTTATCCTCTTGGATGAAACGCTTTGGTTTTGGTATGCCAACAGGGATCGAAATCAATGAAGAAGTGTCAGCCAATATGCCAACCAAAGAATGGAAACAAAAGCGTTATAAACGTCAATGGGTACAAGGGGATACGATTTCAGTGGGTATCGGACAAGGTTATTGGACCGCCACCCCATTACAAGTTGCCAAAGCTACTGCAATTTTAGTCAATAATGGCAAAGTTAATACACCGCATTTAATGAAGTCAGTGGAAGGGGCAATTATTGAACCTTATCAAGATCCTTTACTTTATGAAGATATCACCGAACCTAAACAGGCTTATTGGGATGCCGCTAAACGAGGAATGTTTAATGTGGTACATTCCGGGGCGGGTACAGGGCGTAAAGCCTTTATTGGGGCAAATTATCATGTGGCAGGGAAATCCGGTACAGCACAAGTATTCAGTTTGAAAGAAAACCAAAAATATAATGCAGCAGGGTTGAAAAAAGAATTACATGATCATGCTTGGTTTACCGCTTACGCACCTTATGAAAATCCCAAAATTGTAGTTGCGATTATTTTAGAAAATGCAGGCAGCGGTTCGAGTAATGCCGCTCCAATGATTCGCAAAATTATGGATTACTATCTCAACAAACGTTTACCTGAAATTGAACATAAAGTAAATTTGGAAAATCCCCCTCATAAAGCAAATGAAATGCCAAATAGAGAAAATAGGTAAATAGAATAATGGAAGAAAAAACACCACTTTGGCTTCGTTTATGGCGGCCGTTACACTTAGACTTTTGGTTATTATTAGGGCTTATCGCGATCACAGGCTATGGTATGCTCGTGCTTTATAGTGCTTCCGGTGCAAGTGAAGCAATGTTCCGCAATCGAATTATCCAAGTTTGCCTCGGTTTTATCGTTCTACTCGTGATGGCCCAATTGCCACCTAAGTTTTATCAACGAATTGCCCCTTATCTTTATTTGATCGGATTTATTTTACTCATCCTAGTTGATGCTATCGGAACAATCAGTAAGGGAGCACAACGTTGGTTGGATCTTGGCTTTATCCGTTTTCAACCTTCGGAAATTGTCAAATTAGCAGTACCCTTAATGGTAGCGGTCTATCTAGGCAATCGCCCGCTTCCGCCTAAATTAAGCGAAACCTTTATTGCCATTGCAATGATTCTTATCCCTACCTTATTAGTGGCGATTCAACCCGATCTAGGGACATCAATATTAGTCAGTGCATCCGGATTGTTCGTTGTTTTCCTCGCGGGAATGAGTTGGTGGTTAATTTTTGCTGCGGTTGTAGGATTAGCCGGATTTATCCCCATTATGTGGCTTTATTTAATGCATGATTATCAACGAACCCGTGTCTTGACACTACTTGATCCGGAAAAAGATCCCCTTGGGGCGGGCTACCATATTTTACAATCTAAAATTGCTATTGGTTCTGGGGGAATCTGGGGTAAAGGATGGATGCAAGGCACACAATCTCAATTGGAGTTTCTGCCGGAACCTCACACAGATTTTATCTTTGCCGTCATGAGCGAAGAGCATGGCATGGTAGGCTTTGGCATTTTAATTGCTATTTATCTCTTTATTATTATTAGAGGGTTAATGATTGCCATTCATGCCCAAACCTCTTTTGGGCGAATTTTGGCCGGTGCTACAACATTAATTTTTTTCGTGTATTTGTTCGTAAATATTGGTATGGTAAGTGGCATTTTGCCAGTGGTAGGTGTCCCCTTGCCTTTGTTTAGCTATGGTGGCACATCTTATGTGGCAATTATGGCAAGTTTTGGATTGGTTATGTCTATCCATACACACCGCACAAAATTTATGAACGGGAACTAATTGATGTTTTTAAGGTTCTTTACATAACACACTTAACTGGAATAATTCACTGATGACATTAAAAACATTTGTAAAATTAACCGCACTTTTTTTGACCATATCAATGGGAATTTTGCCGGCACAGGCTAAAAATGATACCAATAAATTATATGGTATCAAGGGGGCGAACCTCAACCAAACAACGCCTCATCACGCCCCTCACAGCTATACAGTGAGAGGAAAAACCTATACAACACAAAGCCACACCATGGCCAAAAACTATTCCAAAACCGGTGTAGCGAGTTATTACCATCGTAAATTTAATGGTCGCCGAACCTCAAGTGGTGAAACCTATAATTCAAATCTCTATACTGCAGCACACAAAACTCTGCCAATTAACTCTTATGCACTTGTCACTAATTTACGTAATAATCGTAAAACCATTGTCCGTATTAATGACCGTGGCCCTTTTAGCCATGATCGGATTATTGATTTATCTTATGTGGCTGCAAAAGAAATCGGTTTGATTGCACGAGGAACAGGAAAAGTAAAGGTTGAGGCTCTTCATATTGCACCAAATGGCAATATTTCAGGGGCGGGGACCAAAACCCTTGCCAAGCTTGCAAAAACAGCGTCAGCTTCTAATCGCCTTGTAAAGAGAGAAGAAAATGAAGGAAAGCGCCATTTAAATGAATCTAAAGCATCTAAGGAACAATATACGTTAAAAATGCTAAATTTCCCTACCGAAAAACAGGCAAATAATATGATTACACGCCTTGCACTTGATAATATTAATGCAGAAGTCAATCATCGTAATGGCAAGTATGAAATTCATTTCGGTCCTTTGGAAAATAAACAGCTCACCACACAGTTAAAAGCAAAATTGCAAAAAATGGCCGGTGAAAAGCCATTAATTGTTTATACTCATAAAAATTAAGATTTTATTAAGGAAATGCTATGTTAAAGCAAAGTGCTAAATTCACTAAAACTGCTCTTCTTTCTGGAATTATTGCGGTATCTTCTACTGCCATTGCACAAGAGGATATGCAATATGGCATTACACCGCCGCAGGTCAACGCCCAAACCTATGTTTTGATGGATTACCATTCCGGGGCTATACTCGCTGCATTAAATCCGGATCAACGCCAATATCCCGCCTCATTAACAAAAATGATGACAAGCTATGTTGTCGGGCAAGCCTTAAAACAGGGAAAAATTCATAATACCGATATGGTGACCATTGGCGAAAGTGCTTGGGGACGTAATTTCCCTGATTCATCTAAAATGTTCTTAAATCTAAACCAACAAGTATCAGTGCAAGATCTAAACAAGGGCGTAATTATTGTTTCCGGAAATGATGCCAGTGTGGCACTAGCGGAACATATCTCAGGTACAGTGTTAAACTTTGTGGACACCATGAATAAATATGTCCAACAGTTTGGTTTAAAAAATACCAACTTCACTACACCACATGGTTTAGATGATCCAAATCAATATTCTTCCGCACGTGATATGGCGATTATCGGTACACATCTTATTCGTGATTTGCCTGATGAATATAAAATCTATGCTGAAAAAGATTTTACCTTTAATAAAATCAAGCAACCTAACCGTAATGGCTTGTTATGGGACAAAACCATGAACGTGGATGGAATGAAAACCGGCCATACCAGTCAAGCAGGTTATAATCTCGTAGCTTCAGCAACAAATTCGGGCAATATGCGTTTAATTTCTGTTGTAATGGGCGTACCAACTTATAAAGGTCGTGAAGTTGAAAGTAAAAAACTATTGCAATGGGGTTTTGCGAATTTCGAGACGTTAAAAACCCTTGAGGCGAATAAAGAAATTTCAGAACAACCAGTTTATTACGGCGATGAAAGTAGTGTGAAATTAGGAGTATTACAAGATAGTTTTATTACCGTGCCAAAAGGTAAACAAACTGAATTAAAAGCCCGTTACGAATTAGATAGCAAATACTTACAAGCCCCTTTAGCGAAAGGTCAAATCGTTGGGAAAGTCATTTATCAGCTTGATGGCAAAGACGTTGCAGTCGTTAGTTTACAAGCCATGCAAGAAGTCAAAGAAGGGGGATTTTTGGGAAATGCTTGGGATTGGTTAGTATTAACGATAAAAAGTCTTTTCTAAAATACCTTGAATTTCAACCGCACTTCCCCATTTTACAAAGGAATTTATTATCTCAAACCGGGCAGATTTAAGATCTGCCCTTTATCTCACCCAAAATAGAGAGAACAATTATGGCAACAGAACAAGATTACGAAAAACTGAAAGAATTAATGGAATTCCCTGCTGCAATGACGTTTAAAGTCGCAGGCATAAACCGCGAGAATCTAGCACAGGATTTAATTGCTGTCGTACAAAAATATCTTCCGGGGGACTATATCCCCAAAGAAAAACGAAGTAGTAAAGGCACATACAATTCTGTTTCTATTGATGTCATTGCACAAAACTTCGAGCAAGTGGAAACCCTCTATAAAGAACTCGCTAAAGTTGAAGGCGTAAAAATGGTGATTTAGTATGGCTAAATTACCCCTTATCGTCCGCCAACTTGGTTTACAGGATTATCAAGAAACTTGGCATAAAATGCAAAGTTTTACGGACAATCGCAATGCTGAAACCACAGATGAGATCTGGTTGGTAGAACATCCTTCGGTATTTACCCAAGGGCAAGCGGGAAGATCTGAACATTTGCTGCAAAGTTCTAATATCCCCGTTGTACAATCCGATCGTGGTGGGCAAATTACTTATCATGGGCCGGGGCAGCAAATTATGTATGTGTTGATTGATATTCGCCGCCATCAAGACTTAAATGTTCGTCAATTAGTGACCGCACTTGAGCAGACGGTGGTAAAAACTTTAGAGGATTACGGTATTCAAGGTTACCCTAAACCCGATGCACCGGGTGTCTATATTGACGGTAAGAAAATTTGTTCATTAGGATTGCGTATTCGTAAAGGTTGTTCCTTCCACGGATTGGCATTTAATATCAATATGGATTTAACGCCATTTCATTATATTAACCCTTGTGGCTATGCCGGTTTAGAAATGTGCCAACTTGCCGATTTTATCTCGAAAGAAGAAGCAACATTAGATAACGTCTCCCCCAAATTAATTAAACACTTTGCCGAACTTTTGGGCTATAATGTAACGAATTTTTAACAATAAAAATGCCTAGTTTAGGCATTTTTCTTTAGGAAAGAATCATGTCAACGCCGTTTAAAATGGAACGAGGCGTCAAATATCGTGACGCTGCCAAGACTTCCATTATTCCTGTAAAAAATATTGATCCCAATCAAGAGTTACTGAAAAAACCGGAATGGATGAAAATCAAATTACCGGCAAGTTCACTGAAAATTGAAAATATTAAAAATGGTATGCGTCGTCATGGATTGCACTCGGTTTGCGAAGAGGCTTCTTGCCCGAATTTACATGAGTGTTTTAATCATGGTACCGCTACTTTTATGATTTTGGGGGCGATTTGTACCCGCCGTTGCCCGTTTTGTGATGTTGCACATGGAAAACCTTTACCGCCTGATCCGGAAGAACCACGTAAACTCGCTGAAACGATTCAAGATATGAAATTGAAATATGTGGTGATTACGTCCGTAGATCGGGATGATTTGCCGGATCGTGGTGCTGGACATTTTGCAGAATGTGTAAAAGAGGTGCGGGCATTGAATCCGGGAATTAAAATTGAAATTTTAGTGCCTGATTTTCGTGGTCGAATTTCCCAAGCATTAGAAAAATTAAAAGAGAATCCCCCGGATGTATTTAATCACAATTTAGAAAATGTCCCCCGTCTATACAAAGAAATTCGTCCGGGCGCAGATTACGAATGGTCACTAAAACTCCTTCGTGAATTTAAGGAAATGTTTCCTAATATCCCAACAAAATCAGGCTTAATGGTTGGCTTGGGGGAAACTAACGAGGAAATTTTAGACGTGATGCAAGATCTACGTGATAACGGTGTGACAATGCTCACTCTAGGGCAGTATTTACAGCCAAGCCGACACCATCTTCCGGTTGCTCGTTATGTACCGCCTGCAGAATTTGATGAATTCCGGGACAAAGCCAATGCTATGGGCTTTGAACATGCGGCTTGTGGGCCTTTTGTACGTTCCTCGTATCATGCGGATCTCCAAGCCAGTGGCGGTTTAGTAAAATAAAAACGGCATCAAAAATGACCGCACTTTTACTAAGTAAAATGGGTTGCTTTAAAAAGCAACCCATTTTTTATCGGCCTAAGCCACCCAGAGCAATACTGCCAGTAGTTGCGGAGAGATAATCCTCAGGAACATCACTAATGGATAAACTGTTGCGTAAGAAAGTGAAGCCGCACCATTATCTTCTTTGATTTCATTGGCGAAAGCAAGAGCCGGGGGATCGGTCATCGAACCGGCGAGCAACCCACAAATACTGAGATAATTAAGTTTGGCATAGATACGTGCAATCACCCCTACAATCATCAAAGGAATGAAAGTAATAAACATACCATATCCCATCCATTCAAGCCCTGCACCATTGACTAAGGTATCAACAAAATTACCACCGGATTTTAAACCTACCACCGCAAGGAAAAGCACAATACCTATTTCACGCAAGGCAAGGTTCGCACTTGGCGGCATAAACCAATAAAGTTTTCCAATACTACCAATTCGAGCAAGAATTAAAGCAACAACAAGAGGACCACCGGCTAACCCCAGTTTTAGGGCAACAGGAAAACCCGGAATATAGAAAGGAATAGATCCCAACAAAACACCTAATCCAATACCAAGAAATACCGGCAACATTTGTACTTGCTGGAGCTTTTGTTGCGCATTACCAATAATAGAAATGGCTTTATTAAGCACCTCAGCACGACCCACCATATGCAATACATCACCAAATTGTAACGAGGTATTCCCACTTGGTACTAATTCCACTCCGGTACGGTTAAGGCGGGAAATTACCACTCCATATTTTTGGTGAATATGAAGTGTTCGAATTTTTTTCCCCAGCACTTTCTCATTTGTCACAACAACCCGCTCTGCACGAATTTCTCCACTAGTGGAAATAACGGGAACATCCACTTCATCACCAATGACAAGACGCATTTTTTTTAGACCTTGTTCATCACCAACCAAATGCAATATATCATCAAGATGAATTTCCGTATCTGCTTTGGGAACAATAGCACTTTCCCCACGTATTAAACGAGAACATACTACGTCTTCATCATCAAACCCCGGAATTCCAACTAACGTAATGCCGTCTAAATTACGATTGGTTACTTTTACCGAAATGGTATGTAAACTTTCTTTATCTTGTCCACTCTCTTTATTGAAACGTTGAGCTTCTTCATCAATTTTAATTCTAAAAAATAAACGAATTAACCACATTGCAAGTAAAATCCCACAAATCCCGAAAGGATATGCCATTGCATATGCAATCCCCATCGTGGCTGTCGCCTGCGGCATACCTAATTCACTTAAAATTTGTTGTCCCGCCCCTAAAGATGGCGTATTGGTCACTGCACCGGAATAAATACCTAATGCGATATCCAAGGGAACATCCGCCATTTTGTGCAAAATAAAAACAGACAGTGAACCAATAATAACAATTAAAATGGCAAGCCCATTGAGCTTTAAGCCTGATTGGCGTAAAGAGGCAAAAAAACCGGGACCAACCTGAATCCCAATAGTATAAACGAATAAAATCAAGCCGAATTCTTGCACAAAATGCAAAGTATGTTCATTAAGTTTCAACCCATACTGATTAGTAAAATGCGCAACAATAATACCACCAAATAATACACCGCCTATTCCTAGACCAACGCCCCTAATCTTCCAATGCCCTATCCATAAACCAATGACTGCGACAAGGGCAAGGAGACTAATCGTAATTGCAATTTCACTCATAGTGACCTCATAAACTAAATTTACCTATAACGGATTATAACAACTTGATTTTTTGAAAACTTAATCAAACTCAAAAAATGATAACTTCATCACAATTTTTCTTGCTTAATCATAAACACTGCCTAAAATGACCGCACTTTTATTTTTTTCGGATAAATTTATGGATTACGGACAAGAAGCGATCACTTCCCTCCTATGGGTTTTAAAAACCCTCATGATTACCTCAGTCACATTTAGTGCCGGAATTTTTTTGCTCGTACGCTTTACCCATTGGGGAAAACAATTTTGGATGTTTGCCGGTGGTTACCTTTCACCTAAACGTAGCATTAAGCCGTTGTTATTTTTCTTGTTGATTGTGGCACTCACCCTAGTCAGTGTGCGTATAAGCTTGGTGTATTCAGAATGGAACAATAGTATGTACACTTCGCTACAAGAATTTAATGAACCCGTCTTCTGGCAACAAATGGGCTTATTTTGTGTCATTGCAGCAAGTGCCGTCTCTGTCTATTTAATCAGCTATTACATTGAACAACGTTTTGTGATTGATTGGATTACTTGGCTAAACGATGAACTTGCCGGTAAATGGATGGGAAATCGTGCCTATTATAAAACACAATATCTATCAGCAAATCTAGACAACCCCGATCAACGTATTCAACAAGACGTACAATCTTACGTTAAAACCACATTATCACTAAGCACCGGTGTTATTGATGCCGTCACCTCCATGATTTCCTATACAATTTTATTATGGGGATTGGCTGGACCAATGCGGGTATTTGGCGTCAATATTCCACACATGATGGTTTTTTTAGTTTTTGCTTACGTCATCTTTACCACATTAATCGCATTTCGACTTGGTCGCCCATTAATCAGTCTCAATTTTGCCAATGAACGTCTTAATGCAAACTATCGCTATTCTCTGATTCGTGTTAAAGAATATGCGGAGAGCATTGCGTTTTATGCCGGTGAAAAAGTCGAACAAAATTTACTTTATCGCCAGTTCCGTGCGGTTATCACTAATATGTGGAATATTGTATTTAGAACGCTAAAATTCTCCGGTTTCAACTTGGTGGTCAGCCAAACATCTGTTGTCTTTCCTCTATTAATTCAAGTCGGTCGATATTTTGAGAAACAAATCAAACTTGGTGATTTAATGCAAACTTTTCAGGTATTTGGTCAATTACATTCTAACTTGTCTTTCTTCCGTAATACCTATGATAATTTTGCCGGCTATAAAGCAACTCTTGACCGCTTAACCTGCTTTACTTATGCCATTGATATGGCAAATAGAGAATCAAAAACCAAAATTCAGACGACTGAAAATGAGGTGATTTTCGAACATTTAAGTATAAAAAATCCCTTCGGACAAATACTTATTGAAGATCTCAATCTTATTTTGCCACAGGGTACAAGCCTATTAATTCAAGGAAATTCCGGTGTTGGGAAAACCACCTTATTACGTACAGCTGCGGGGCTTTGGTCTTATTCCCTAGGAAAAATTTATTGCCCTCAAGAACAACTTTTCCTCTCACAAAAACCTTATCTACCGCAAGGTAGCCTGCTGGCAGCATTGGCATACCCAAAAAATGTGGAAGAAATCGACCGCACTTTGGCGGAAGAAACCTTACGTAAAGTTCAACTGGGGCATTTACTTACCCGCATTGAGCAAGAGCAGGACTGGACACGAATACTCTCCCTTGGTGAGCAACAACGTTTGGCATTTGCCCGTTTATTGCTACATAAACCGAAAGTCGCCTTTTTAGATGAAGCCACGGCAAGTATGGATGAAGGGTTGGAAGATGCCATGTATCGGCTACTGAAAGAGGAACAACCGACAATGACTATCATCAGCGTAGGACATCGCTCAACATTAAAAGCGTTTCACCAACAACAGCTTGATATTTTATCCAAAGGGGAATGGTCGCTAAGCAAGATCGACAGATAATAGGGAAAGTGCGGTTATTTTTTACAGCATTTTTCCTTACTCAGTGTAAAAATACTATTATCAATAGCGATTTTTTGGTACATTTAGCGCAATTTTTTCACACTCAAATATGAGTAAATTTTTCATCCATTCAAATTAACGGAATTATTATGTTATTCAAAAAGATACGAGGTTTATTTTCAAACGATCTTTCTATTGACTTAGGGACGGCCAATACCCTGATTTATGTAAAGGGACAAGGCATTGTATTAGACGAACCCTCTGTTGTGGCCATTCGCCAAGATCGTATGGGCTCATTGAAGAGTATTGCTTCTGTGGGGAGAGAAGCGAAACAAATGTTGGGTCGTACGCCAAAAAGTATTATGGCAATCCGCCCAATGAAAGATGGCGTCATTGCAGATTTCTTCGTTACTGAAAAAATGTTGCAATACTTTATTAAACAGGTTCACAGTGGCAATTTTATGCGCCCAAGCCCTCGTGTTTTAGTTTGTGTGCCGGCCGGAGCAACGCAAGTTGAACGCCGAGCGATAAAAGAATCAGCGATTGGTGCCGGTGCTCGTGAAGTTTATTTAATTGAAGAACCGATGGCGGCGGCAATTGGTGCGAAATTACCGGTTTCTACCGCCGTAGGTTCTATGGTGATCGATATCGGTGGAGGAACAACTGAAGTTGCCGTGATTTCCTTAAATGGTATCGTTTATTCTTCCTCTGTACGCATTGGAGGGGATCGCTTTGATGAAGCCATTATCTCCTATGTTCGCCGCACTTTCGGTTCGGTCATCGGTGAACCGACCGCAGAACGTATTAAACAAGAAATAGGTACGGCTTACATTCAAGAAGGCGATGAAATTAAAGAAATGGAAGTGCATGGTCACAATCTTGCAGAAGGTGCGCCACGTTCGTTCAAATTGACCTCTCGTGATGTGTTAGAAGCTATCCAACAGCCTTTAAACGGTATTGTAGCGGCTGTGCGTACCGCACTTGAAGAATGCCAACCTGAACACGCTGCAGATATTTTTGAGCGGGGAATGGTATTAACCGGTGGCGGGGCTCTATTACGCAATATTGATATTTTACTCTCACGTGAATCCGGTGTACCAGCCATCATTGCAGAAGATCCTCTTACCTGTGTGGCTCGTGGAGGCGGTGAAGCATTAGAAATGATTGATATGCACGGTGGCGATATTTTTAGTGACGAGATCTAATATATTACCTATAAAAGTGCGGTTGATTTTGACCGCACTTTTGTTTTAAGTCATCTGTAGTTCAGGTATTTTCATGAAACCGATTTTTGGTAAATCCCCGCCCTTAGGTGTTCGTTTAACCCTTGCTGTCATTGCCTCTATCGCATTGATTTTGGCTGATGAGCAAAATTCAATGAATAAAGCCCGCAGTGTAATGGAAACGGCGGTTGGCGGTTTATACTATTTAGCAAATACGCCTCGCACAGTATTGGATAGCGTGTCAGATAATTTCGTGGATACCGGCAAGCTACAAATTGAAAATAAAGTTTTACGTGAGCAACTTCGTGAAAAAAATGCAGATTTATTATTGTTAGATCAATTAAAAGTTGAAAATCAACGTTTACGCTTGTTGCTTAATTCCCCATTAAGAACCGATGAATACAAAAAAATTGCCGAAGTGTTGACAGCAGAAACCGACGTATATCGTCAACAAATTGTCATAAATCAGGGAGAAAAAGACGGGGCTTATGTCGGTCAGCCGGTGATTGATGAGAAGGGTGTGATAGGACAAATTATTTCTGTTGGCGCTGAAACTAGCCGTGTACTATTGCTAACAGATGTTACCCATTCCATTCCTGTACAAGTACTTCGTAATGATGTGCGGATAATCGCAAGCGGAACAGGACATACTGATGAATTAACACTAGATAATGTGCCACGCTCCGTGGATATTGAAAAAGGCGATCTGCTAGTTACCTCGGGATTGGGTGGCCGCTTTATTGAAGGCTATCCTGTTGCTATTGTACAAAATGTATCACGTGATGGTTCTAATTATTTTGCCACTATAAAAGCTAAGCCCCTCGCCTCTTTAGATCGCTTACGTTACGTTCTTCTGCTATGGCCGAGCAGTCTGGATATGTCAAAAGTGAAGTCAATGTCACCAGAAGAAGTTCGAGAATTGGTGCAAAAACGTCTGGAAAGCCAAACGAATGGCTCCAATACTATTGTGCGTAAAACAAAGATGACTACTGATGCTCAAGAACCAATAACAGAAAATAATAAAGAGGGGGCTGAACCTGAAATTCCTCTTGAAGCACCACTAGATGAGATGATTTCACCGGAACAGCAAGAACATAGAGAGGAAGACTAATGCAGATGCGTTTAATTTTTCAATGGGCAACAATTCTATTCTTTTTTATCATTGCATTAGTTATGGAACTCGCCCCTTGGCCGATCGGATTTCAAGCCTTTAAACCTGCTTGGCTAATTTTAGTGCTGACCTATTGGGTACTTGCAATTCCTAATAAAATTAATATCGGCCTCGCATTTTTGGCTGGGGTAATATGGGATCTTGTATTAGGTTCAACATTAGGTATCCATGCGCTGGTTCTATCCATTGTTTTTTATTTTATTGCCAAAAACCATCTAATACTACGTAATCTTTCCCTGTGGTTTCAAAGCTTATTAATCATTATTTTTGTTTTCGTTATTCGTTTTTTAATTTTTCTTGTGGAACTATTTTTACATAGTGCAACCTTTAATTGGCAAGAAATTTTTGGTGCAATCGCATCGGGCATTTTATGGCCTTGGGTATTTTTACTGATGAGAAAAATCCGCCGAAAAGTAGGGCTTCATTAGCTTTAATTACAAAAAAGTTTCACGAAACTACATAAGAAAAAGCGCTTTCCCATTAAAGAAAGCGCCTTTTTCTTATCTTTTTAATAAATTTGATTCCCTTATTTCGTCTTTTATAAGAAAACCGTTGAAAAATTAACGAATTTTTTCATTGACTTCACGGAATAAGTCACAATATTTCTGCTCTTTTAAATCGCAGAGTTTACCATAGTATTCCTTTGCTTTTTCTAAATCTTGACGAACGCCTAATCCTTTATAATAGATTTGTGCTAAACCAGACAGTGAACTCATATTATCCATCTCATATTCTAGTATCTTTTCATAAATAGTTCTGGCTTTATCATATTTACCTATCTCAAAGTAAATGTCTGCCAAATCACGTGAGCAATAAATCTCATCATCATTCCAAGATCCAGAAAGTTCACCACATCTTGCTCTTTCTAATAAATGATACATCTATTTTTTCTCTTCCTGAGAATATGTATGATAAATTTTTATTAAAATATCACTACTTGTATATTCCCGATTCTCCTCTCCTAAATTCCACGCTTTTTCATAATATGCTCTAGCACGACCCAAAGAATCATTATCTCTTACCAAATATCTTGTAAGATCATCTCCTAAAAATACTAATGCAGGAGAATAATTTTCAGATGCGAGTGATTGCATTTTATTTAGTTCATCCTACTTCTCCATTTCGGAACGGCTATAATAAGACAGCATAGCGAGGTAAAACTCTGCTTCTTTTTTCTGTTCCTCATCTCCCATAAGCAAAACTAATTGATAAATCTCTTTTGCTGCTTCCTCAATAGTATTTTTAGCTAGATAAGCTAAATCTAACAGATTTTTAATAGCCTTTTCATCTTTATTTTTTAAAAAGTCATTTTTATAAAGTTCTATTTTTTTATCAATAAGATATTGAGCATAATTAAGATCTTTAGAATAATATTGGTAATTATAAGAGTTCAAATAGTATGAAATGATATCACTAGAACTAATATCAAAAGATGAAATAATATTATCGGAAGAAATCCAATCTTCAATTCCTGTAGGATTTTTTTCAAAAAATTCATTTAAATGCACTAATGCAACTTTTTGAATTGCCAGCCTACTATCGCCTAGGCAACCCAATAGCCCCCGTTTTTTATTTGCCCTTCGTAATAAATCATATCTAGCAGATTTATTACCTGATTTTGCAGCATTAATGTAAATCTTCATTAACCAACCTAGCTTATCATATAGTAGAATATCCCCATACCCATTCACTTCCTTAAATCTTTGCAAGATATTTGGTAGACATTGTATATACTATGAAGCTCATATTCTGCATTAGCACTACCTAATTGAGATAAAATATTAAGCCGCGTTTTATAACCCATACTATACCAAACAATGACACCAATACTTATAATGACTACAGCTAAAACAGATTTTTTCCTGGTTTTTAATTTATTTAAAATATTCATCATTCACCCTATTTTTCAACTAAAAAACAGCCTTAATAAATTAAGGCTGTGAGATTTAATTATTTCACCAATTCAATTGATTTAATCCCAAAATCAATATCCTGATCAAAATAATAATATAATTGCTCGGCAATAAAGGCTTGTGCCTTATACATAGCAATTTTCTCTGATACTGCTTCAACAAAATGAAAACTTCCAATAGCCTCTTGTTGTGGGTAAGTATATTCAATTTGATAGATCATTTTATTTATTCTCTAAATTTATTTTTAACCAAGGGTTATTTGTTCTTTCTGCAAGAAAGAACAAAAACAGTGTACACTGTTTGCAAATAGGCTATATTTTGAGCATTAGGTAAAGAATAAACTTTGCCTTCATTGAAGGTGGGATAAATAAGATATGGGGTATATGAATATAATAGGTATATAAAAAGTGCGGTCTGCTTTATAGGACTTTTATTATTTTAGACGAATATAAAGAGATTTAATAATAAGGTAAAGAACATAGAATTTAGAGTAATCAATAAAAGGTAAGCTTGGATATTCTTAAAGAATCTTTCTTATAAAATTAAATTATTCTAACGTGAAGATCTTATCAAGGCTAAATTTTTTCATGCTAATCATTCCCCTGCAGATTTCAATGTAAATCAATAAAATTGAGATTAATATTAAAATTGACCCCATTTAATTGGAGCTGCTCTTCAAAGAAGATTTTTTAATTCTTACTGTAGGTAAGATGAGATACATGGCTCAGAAGGAAAGTCATTTGCTATTTGGCATTGAATATTTAGCATGATGTCACTACAGCGTGAGCAAGAGATTTTAAATGTCTCATAAAATTTTATTCACAGGAAAAATTGTGTCGTATTCTAACATAGTTTAGGTTGGCCTTCTCCTCTGAGAATCTTGTCGACAAACAGGACATTTTTGGGCGTATCCTGTAAACAAAAATCCCCAAGCTCATCAACTCGGGGATTTATGGGTAATAAAGCCCTGGCGGTGCCCTACTCTCACATGGGGATA